>CAYNKN010000005.1:0-27008 GCA_964397805.1 uncultured Chryseolinea sp.
GAAGCAGTTTCTTAATTTTTTGAGGGATAGTTTTTTTCAAAGAATTGGAGGTATTCATCAAGCCCTTTTGTTCGGTAAAAGATATCGAAATTGTCTTTCGTAATTACAAAATTATGGAATTTATGGTTTCGTAATTCGGTGAGTGATGAAAGCTTTTCGTTAAATGTATTCTGATATTGCATGGCAGCAGATGCTTTGGGCATATCGGCTACCAAGGTAACGGAATACTCATCGTTCAGCACCAGATTGCTCGTTTTAAGTTTTAACGCTTTAAAGTTTGATTGATTAAATTTTTCTAAAGCACTGGTAGCCTGATTACTCATATTTTCTGCCTTCTTGTGTACTATTACAAAGTAGTGAGGCTCCTCTAGCGAAGGGATATATTGAATGCCTTTTGCCGTTTCTTTCTTTTTTTGAAACTCGCGCGATGCGGCTAACAACTTTTTGGCATAGGCTGCTGGTTCAGTATCTGGATATTTTTTTAGGTACTGATCAAGAGCATACTGGTACTGATTGATGTCCTCTATTCTGCCGATAATAAGCACCTTTAGTAATTCCAGGTTTGGTGTAAACAAGGTTTGTCCTAGGGTTTCTGCTTCTTGAATACTTTTTGATGATGCAGTGTAATTTTCTTGAAGGAAATATTCATAGGCAGTTTTATAGATTGTTTTTTGTTTTTCAGCGGCTTCGCTTTCTTCCTTTAAGTAATCGGGGTTAATCAATATTTTGGCGAACGCAGAAGTAGGATGTTTTTCTTTGAGTGTTGTGGCGTAATGCTCTGCCTTATCCGAATCTATTTCTTTTGTAATGAGATAAAGTTTATAAAGTACTTCCGGTTCATGGGTTGTTTCCGGGAAACGATTAAGTAGTTCTAAATAATAAATAATAGCGTTGTCTTTTTCTAAGAGTTTAAAGTAGTAGATGTCACCAAGGTTAAAGTAAGCATCTTCAATCTTGGTAAGGGCTTCTTGTTTTTGATCTTCTGTTCGCGGAATTTCTTTATTTAATCGTTCAAACTCAGCGACAGCCGGATTAGCCATGTCTTCAGTGCTTTGGTTTTCATCATTTCCTTGGTTGGTTGCATCAGCATCTAAGGATGTTGTAGCTGATGAGGCCGTAGCTGCGCGTTGCGATCTTCGCCAATTATCATCTAACGGAACATCGCCCCATAATCTCTTAAACTCAGTTTGCCCTACTGCCATGGCTGTAGGGTTTCCAAAATACCAACCCACACTTTCATCTGTCGTTCCATCGGCATTACCAAATACACTTTGCGGAGAAGAGAGGTCAACTCGGTTGGATTGCTTCTTTTTCTTTTTAACTGCTTTTTTTTCTGCGAGTAATCTTTTCACCTCTAAAACTGAATCGATACGGTGCATGAGTTGTGCAGAGTCTAGATTAGCCATGCGTAGTAAACTATCTTGCCATGTTATGGTGTTGAGGTTTTTTACGAATTCATTCAAAACTTCTTGTCTTGATTTTATGGCACTATACCCTTCGTAATCTTTTGGCAGTACCATGATGGTACTATCGTAGTAGGCTTGCGATAATTCGTATTTACGCAAGGTGTCATAATAAATTTCACCTAAGCGAAGGTACGATTCACCATCAATCAATTTGTTTGAACCTTCGCGTATAGACCTATTGAAATCGGCAATAGCCAAATCGATGTGTTTTTGCTTTAGTTCAAAAACTCCCATCTCGTAAAAGATCTTATCTTTAAAGTCTTTGTTCTTGCTATCTTTTAATAATTTTCTAAACGACTTTCGTGCTGCTGCAATAGTTTTGCTTCGCGATATTTCAGCAACTTGCGCCAAGTAAAGCCGGGCATAAAAATCAACCTCGTACTCTGGGTTAGTGGCCAAACACTTTTTGTAATAGTTGTACGCTTCTGATTCGAAGCCTAACTTTTGATATACCTGCGCGATAATAAAATAAATTCTACCCGGACGATCGCGCTTTCTTAAAAAGGGATCGGCAGCAGCCAAGTTGCGCACCATGTTGTCGTAATCGCCAAGTGTTTGGTAGAGATAGGCCTTCTCTAGGAATAAATTTTTTCGATTTTTTTTGCTCAGTTTTTCTTTCTCTAAAAAGGCTGCAGCAGCTTTCGCGTTGTTATATTCCTGGTGTTCGGTGAAGGTTCTTATGAGATGTATAATAGCAGCATGTCGTACGGCATGGTCTTTACTTTTAGTATTAATGAACTTAAAGGTTTGAATTGCATTTCCCCAATCTAAACTATAGAGTCTGGCTTTCCCTACTAAAATGTAGCTATCATCAACCCACTTACTGTTTGGATGTCGTTGGATGGCTAATGAAGCCATTTTAATAGCTTCTTGAATTTCTTTATCGTACCCCTTTGCTAACGATGAGTCTAAGGCCGGATACAAACGAAGTACTTTATTGTAGTCGTCTTTTAGACTGCCCCAAATGGTTTTTTCAATTTTGCGTAACTCTTCGTTTGCATAGTAGTAGCCATTGAAATGCGAAGTTGTATTATGGTAGGCTTTACTGGTAATGGAGTTGCTTTCGGGCGAGCATGCGCCAACAATTAAAACCAGCAGATAACTTAAGTATAGGTAAATTTTCAAGTAAGCGAAATTTGTGATGGTAGAACGCAAAAAAGGTATATTCCATACGTTAATAGGCTGGAATATCTAATTTTGCACAAAAAAGCAGGAATATTTTGAAACCCAAAAAAACATTATCAAGCTGGCTCACTACGCGTCATCAACTGATCATCCGAAACGAAGAAAACTTCGCTGAGAAAACCAGCAGTACCTTTACATATTCGAAAGTTATTCTTTTTTCAGTGATTTTGTTTACCGGGTTATTTTTGCTGAGTTTGTTTATGGCCAAGACGGTTTTAGCGAAGTGGTTCGATCCGAAGCATGAACAAATGGTTCTCAATCAGCAATTGTTAGACTTAGCACAAAAAATCGATTCATTAGCTATTGAAGTAGATCGCAAAGACGAATTTATTGTGGGCTTTCAGCGTATGCTGAGCGGAGACACAGCAGGCTTTCAAGATCCGGCAAAAAATCTGCGTGGCGAAAATCAAAATCTGGTTAAACCATCCGACTTACAAGTATCCCAAAGTGATTCTGCTTTTCGAAAAGATTTCGAAAAATCTGACGTATCGGTTATTGCGTTAACATCATCTAAATACCGTGACGTACAAGAAACCTTTTTCTACTCGCCTATTACAGGTTTTGTTTCAGATCAGTATGATGTTAAGAAGGGTCACCTAGGTGTTGATATTGTTGCTAAAATGAATGAGCCGGTAAAATGTATTGCCGATGGTACCGTTATCTTTTCCTCGTGGACTCAAGACGCTGGCTATGTTATTATGATACAACACCAAGGCAACTTAATTTCGGCCTATAAGCACAATGCTCAACTCATGAAAAAAGTTGGTACCTTTGTGAGTGGTGGTGAAATCGTCTCTATAGTTGGCAACAGTGGAGAGTTAACCAATGGTCCGCACCTTCATTTCGAATTGTGGTACAACGGCAACTCTCTAAATCCTGAAGAATTTATTACTTTTTAACCCAGAACGTCATGCTAACCTCGAAAGAACAAAAACGTGTTGCCGAAGAAATAAGTAACTCCAGTAACACCATTGGCAAAGGAACCTATTTGGAAGGCAACATCGAGACGTATGGTAACATACGTATTGAAGGTAAAGTAACCGGAAATGTAAAGTCAAAATCGAAGGTGGCTTTAGGGAATTCTTCGCAAGTACAAGGAAACATCTTGGCGCAGAACGCAGATATTGAAGGCGAAGTAAAAGGTCGTATAGAAGTTACTGAACTATTAGTACTAAAGGCCACTGCGGTTATTAATGGCGACATTATAACGGGTAAAATGGTGGTAGAACCCGGAGCCGTTTTTAATGGTACGTGTAAAATGGGTGCGGTAATAAAAGATATTAAAATAGGAGAAAATGGCCTCAACCGATCCATCCACCAACAAGAGGTCAAATCCATCTAATAATTACTCTAGATACAGTAGTCTGGCGCTTCAGCTTTTGGGGTCTATGGCTTTATTTGGATGGCTAGGTTATAAAATTGATCAGTATCTTCAAATTCAGTTTCCGGCATTTATGTTACTACTGGGTTTTCTGGCCTTTGGTGGTATGATGTTTCAGGTATACCGATCTATAAAGCGCGACAATCCTTGATTAAATTCTTCGCAGCACTTTTTGCATTGGCATGCGGCTTATGTCTGGTTACCGAACTACTCTTTTATTATGAGGTAACATCTTCCTTACCTTCATTTCTGTATCAAACAGTAATCTTATTGCTGATTAGTACCATCACCATATTTAGGTACCTTATTAAAAGACAGCACCGCGAAATGTTTGTGCAGTTGTACTTACTCACCATTGTTATTAAGCTGCTCGCGTATGGCGCATACATGTTTGCAGTATTGTATCTAGACAGGGTAGGCGCTGCACCAAATGTTGTATTCTTTATGGTTGCTTATCTAATCTTTTTAATCGTTGAAATCTGGTTTTTGTACCCGAAAATTTCGGGTAACACACAAGACAATAGTTGACCCAAAATTTCTTTTATTAGATTTTTTTCTGGTGCTTTAATTAATACCTTTGCGCTCGGATTTTAAAGCCCCTTTAAATAAGCCCAAATGGTCGTGTTAATCAGCACTTTAAGTCGTTTTCGCTTCGGTTTTCTCTGGATTATTTTAGTGGCAGTTAGTCTGTTGTCAACAACTGCATTTGCCGCGCAAACAAACGATGGCGCAGGAGACGAAGCCGAAGCAAAAAAGGAGTTTAACGCGAGTGAAGTAATTTTACATCACGTGTTAGATGATCATATCTGGCATTTTTGGGATGGTCACTATGGTACACTTTACCTTCCGGTTATTGTTTACACTGCCGAAAAGGGCTTAGCTGTTTTTTCCTCACGCAATTTTTATAACGATCATCACGAGGTAGTTGAGTACAACGGCTATACACTCGATCATAACCATATCTACCTAACGGGCACTGACAAAGCCGTTTTTGATATCTCTATTACCAAGAATGTAGCCATGCTCTTTATTAATGCAGCACTCATGCTGTTTGTGTTCATGGCAGTAGCAAAAGGTTACAAACAAAACAGCGGTAAAGCTCCGAAAGGCATCCAGTCTTTCTTTGAACCTATTATTGTTTTTGTGCGCGATGAAGTAGTAAAGCCAAACATTGGTCATCACTACGAGAAGTTTATGCCCTACCTGCTTACTTTGTTTTTCTTTATTCTTTTTGGAAATATGCTCGGCCTACTACCGGGTGCAGCAAACATGACAGGCAATATTGCAGTAACCATGACATTGGCTGTTATAACATTTATTATCACCAACGTAAAAGGTAATAAGGCTTATTGGGCTCACATCTTTTGGACACCGGGTGTACCCTTACCATTGCGAATAGTTATTTTGCCTGTAGAAATTGTTGGCATTTTCACCAAGCCTATATCCTTAATGGTGCGTTTGTTTGTAGCGATCACGGCTGGGCACATTGTTATACTTAGTTTGATATCACTCACCTTTATTTTTGGAAGCATTTACGTAGGTATAGCTTCTTCTATTGTGGTGTTATTTATAAACTTAATCGAATTGTTAGTGGCAGGTATTCAGGCATACGTATTCACCTTATTTACTTCATTGTACTTAGGTATGGCTACAGCCGATGATCATCACTAGAAAGGTTTTTTTTGTTTCACTTTTAATTTTAAAACTATGTTGTTAGCGCTTTTAGTAGACATGAGTTTAGCAGTAATGGGTGCCGGAATCGGTGCTGGCCTGGTCGCAATTGGCGCAGGTTTAGGTATCGGTAAAATCGGTGGTGCAGCCATGGAAGGTATGGCACGTCAGCCTGAAGCTTCTGGAAAAATCCAGGGTGCTATGCTGATCATCGCGGCCCTTATTGAAGTAGCTGCCCTTTTCGGGTTAGTTATTTGCCTGTTGATCTCTTTCAAGTCTTAATCATTGTGAAGAACCCGGAGTTGCATTAGGCAACCCGGGTTTCTTTTTTTAACAACAGACTACAACACCGATTTCTATGGAACTTCTAACCCCCGGCACTGGCCTCATTATTTGGCAGACCATTGTTTTTGTAGGTTTATTTTTCCTGCTGGCTAAGTTGGCATGGAAACCCATTTTGGCATCGCTCAACGAGCGAGAAGTATCTATACAAAGTGCGTTAGATGCAGCCGATAAAGCCAAACAAGAAATTACATTACTTCAGGCCAACAATGAAAAGTTGTTGAAAGAAGCGCGCGAAGAGCGCGACAAAATGTTGCGCGAAGCACGCGAAGCGGGTACCCGCCTGCGCGAAGAAGCACAACTGGAAGCAAAAAAGGCAGCCGATAAAATTATTGAAGATGCTCGCAACGCCATCAACATTGAAAAGCAAGCAGCATTGAAAGAGGTGAAAATACAAGTGGCCATGTTTTCATTAGCCGTTTCTGAAAAACTCATGAAGAAAAATCTGGCTAACGATGGCGCACAAAAAGAATTAGTAGAAGCCTACATTAACGATTTAAAGATTAACTAGGGTATGGCAGACTCACGTGCGGCATCGAGGTATGTAAAATCCCTACTTGGTTTAGCAGTAGAAAAAAATGCATTGGAGGCTGTGCATGCAGATATGCTTTTGTTTTCGAAAGTATGCAACGAGAACAGGGCTTTTGCCTTAATGCTAAACAACCCGATTATTAAACACGACAAGAAGCGTGCAGTATTAAGAAAAGTGTTCGAAGGTAAAGTAGATAGTCTTACCATGGCCATTCTCGATATCCTTACCCGAAAAAATAGAGAGCCATTACTACCTACTATTGCCAAAGAGTTTCACACAGCGTACAACATTTATAAAGGAATTGGAGAGGCCAGCATTACAACAGCCATTCCGTTAGATGCATCACTTCGTGAAGAATTCGAAACGCTGGTAAAACGTATCAGCCAGAAAGCTGATATTGAAATGCTTGAGAAAGTAGATAGCGAAATGATAGGCGGTTTTGTGTTGCACGTGGGCGATCGCCAAATCGATGCATCGCTACGCAATAAGCTTAAGGCATTGAAAGTTAAGTTCAGTCAAAATCCATACGTAAAAGAATTTTAATTCTCTAAATAATCATGGCAGAGATCAGACCAGAAGAAGTATCAGCAATATTGCGTGAGCAACTTGCTCAATCACGCACCGAAGCAGAATTGGAAGAAGTAGGTACCGTATTAACGGTGGGCGATGGTGTTGCTCGTATTTACGGACTTACGCAGGCTCAAGCTGGTGAGTTATTGGAATTTGAAAATGGATTACGTGCTCTCGTACTTAACCTCGAAGAAGATAACGTAGGTGCCGTATTGTTGGGAGAGTCAAAAGATATTCGTGAAGGAGATACAGTAAAGCGTACAGGTAAAATTGCTGCGGTACAAGTTGGCGATGGTATGCTTGGTCGTGTAGTAGATACATTAGGTAAACCGATTGATGGTAAAGGTCCATTAACAGGTGATTTATATGAGATGCCACTGGAGCGTAAAGCACCTGGGGTTATCTATCGTCAGCCAGTAAACGAACCGTTACAAACAGGTATTAAAGCAATCGACTCTATGATTCCGATTGGTCGTGGCCAACGTGAATTAATTATTGGCGATCGCCAGACAGGTAAAACAGCTGTAGCATTAGATACGATTGTCAACCAGAAAGAATTTTACGAAAAGGGTGAACCCGTTTATTGTATTTATGTGGCCATTGGCCAAAAGGCATCTACTGTAGCGGCTGTAGCGGCAGACTTAGAGCGTGCCGGTGCATTACCCTATACCGTTATCGTTTCGGCTGCAGCTTCAGAGCCAGCACCAATGCAATTCTTTGCGCCCTTTACAGGTGCTTCTATTGGTGAATTCTTCCGTGATACAGGCCGCCCAGCATTGGTAATTTATGATGACTTATCAAAGCAGGCTGTAGCGTATCGTGAGGTTTCCCTTCTACTAAGAAGACCTCCAGGACGTGAAGCATATCCGGGTGATGTATTTTACTTACACTCTCGCTTATTAGAAAGAGCAGCAAAAATTATTAATAACGATGCTATTGCGCGTGATATGAATGACCTTCCGGATACCATTAAACATTTGGTAAAAGGAGGTGGATCATTAACAGCTTTGCCGATTATTGAAACACAAGCAGGTGACGTATCGGCTTACATTCCGACAAATGTTATCTCGATTACTGATGGTCAGATCTTCTTAGAAACCAACCTTTTCAACTCGGGTATTCGTCCGGCTATTAACGTAGGGATATCAGTTTCGCGTGTGGGTGGTGCAGCGCAAATCAAGTCGATGAAGAAAGTAGCAGGTACCTTAAAGTTAGATCAGGCACAATTCCGCGAACTTGAAGCTTTTGCCAAGTTTGGTTCTGATCTGGATGCTGCCACCAAACTTACCATTGAACGTGGAAGAAGAAACACAGAAATATTAAAGCAAGATCAATACGCACCAGTACCCGTAGAAGAACAAGTGGCTATTATTACAGCTTCTACACGTGGCTTTATGGATACTGTACCAGTAACGAGTGTACGTCAATTTGAAAAAGAATTTATCGAACTCTTACGAGTAAGCTACCGCGATGTGTTGAATAACCTTCGCGCTGGTAAGTTCGAAGATGCCGATGTGGCAACATTGAAAAAAGTTGCTCTTGATGTAGCATCAAAATTTGCAGTGTAGTATAGAAGAACGCGCAGCACACTATGGCAAGCTTAAAAGAAGTTAAAAGTAGGATAACCTCGGTGGTAAGTACGCAGCAGATTACCAAAGCCATGAAAATGGTGGCGGCTGCGAAGTTGCGTAAATCACAAGAGAGAATTACACAAATGCGTCCCTTTGCTAAAAAGCTGGAGGCCATTTTACAAAACTTATCAGCTGCGCAAGAAGGGGGTGATGGCGACCAATGGTATAGCCAACTTCGGGAGGAGAAAAGTATCTTGATTATCGCAATCAGTTCTGATAGAGGTTTGTGTGGTTCTTTTAATAGTAATGTGTTTAAAGGTGTGTTACGATTAATTGCCGATAAATACGAGAAACAAGCAAAGACTGGTCAGGTTACTATTCTACCCATCGGAAAAAAAGCTGCTGATTTCTTTGGCAAGCGCAAGTACAAAATGGTAAACGATTACATGTTGCTTTTTAGCAACCTTTCTTTTACAAATGCTGCTGCCGTTGCTGACTATGCTATGAGTTCATTTCGCAATTCGGAGTACGATAAAGTAGAAGTAGTTTATAACGAATTTAAAAATGTAGCTACGCAGGTGTTGCGTACAGAACAACTATTACCTGTACTTCCTTCTGCTGTAACATTAGATGCTAGTCAGGTAGATTATATTTATCAGCCCGATCAAGAGGAAATCATTACCGGGCTTATACCTAAATCATTAAAAGTACAATTGTATAAAGCCATGCTTGATTCAAACGCATCTGAAAATGGAGCGCGAATGACAGCCATGGACAAGGCCACTGAAAATGCCGGTGAGCTATTAAAAGAACTTCGTCTTACGTACAACAGAACACGGCAGGCAGCGATCACCAAAGAAATTTTAGAGATTGTTGGTGGTGCCGAGGCACTAAAGTCCGCATAAAAATATTTTTTCATATAACTTTAAAGTCTCCTACATGGAGACTTTTTATTTTATGCGACAATGGGTTAATGCGTATCGATTTATAAACCTGCTTAGCCTGGATGTAGTCTTGGGGTCAGTTTGTAGTGCATACTTTTTTAGTAGGTTATTTCAAACAAAAATTTCTTCGGTTAGTTTAATCGTGTTGGGCACAACGGTATGGGTAATTTATACAGCCGATCACCTTCGCGATGCTTACCGACTTTCAGCAGAAGCCTCGACCCATCGCCATCGATTTCATTATTATCATTTTAAGAAACTGTTAGTTTGCCTATTGGTTGCCTCGGTTATCAATGCCATTCTGATTTTGTTTATTGACAGATCAATACTAAAAGCAGGTATAGTATTGTCTGTTGCGGTAGTGGCTTATAGTGTTTTGGTAAACTATGTGCCTGTACTTAAAGAGATATTAATTGCATTACTGTATTCAGTGGGTGTTATGTTACCTGCGTTGGTTACTACATCAACGCCTGTTTCCCAATGGCCGTGGTTATCGATGATAGTATTTTTTACGCTGGCGCTTATTAATTTATTGATGTTCTCGTGGTTCGATCGGCATAGCGACAGACAAGATGATAATTTCTCGTTAGTAACAATCTGTGGTGATAACATAAGCCAATCGATTATTTGGGTTCTAATTATACTCGTATTTGTTCTTTCGGTTGTGGCCTTTAGTATAGGAGAAGGTGTGGTGATACTGGTGGTTATGAATGTGATCTTCCTGATCATTTTTAGTTTTAACACATTCTTTCAAAAGTCTGATCGCTATCGATTAGTTGGCGATGCTGTGTTTTTACTTCCCATTTTTGGGATGTAATTGTTCGGTGTATTTGTACAGACACCTTCTATAGCCGACCATATAATGTTAATTGGTATTCGTGTAAGGGCAGATTATTTTGTAAATAATTCGTGCTTTGTTTATTAGATAAGGTGCTGCTCTTCGAAAAGTTTAACCCAAAATATGCATATGAATAAATGGTTTACAATCGCACTCATGATCGTGTGCTTTATTGTTGATGCTCAAGCTCAGGATAATCCGTTGTGGTTACGTTATCCGTCCATATCGCCAAACGGTGAAAAAATTGTGTTTACGTATAAAGGCGATTTGTATGTAGTGCCGGTAGCGGGTGGAGTAGCACAACCACTTACCTTTCACCAAGCACATGATTTTATGCCGGTATGGAGTAGAGATGGTCAGTCGATTGCTTTTGCATCAGATCGATATGGTAATTTTGATGTCTTTATTATTTCCGCTAGCGGTGGAGAAGCTAAACGCTTAACCTATCACTCATCGCCTGAATTTCCTTATGCCTTTACAGCAGATAATCAATCTGTCATTTTTGGAGGTGTACGGCAAGACGCAGCAAGCCATCGCCAATACCCCACTGCATCACAGCCCGAAGTATATCAAGTACCTATTGAAGGAGGCCGAGTTTCACAACTCTGGACAATACCAGCTGAAGATATTCAAGTAAGTAAAGACGGTAAGCGATTTATTTATCACGATAAAAAGGGTGGCGAAAATGCTTGGCGTAAACACCATACATCATCTATTGCGCGCGATATATGGGTGTATGATAAAGAGAAAGACAATCATACTATGATTACTACTTATAAAGGTGAAGATCGCAATCCTGTATTTTCTTCAGACGAGAAAAGTATTTTTTATCTAAGCGAAGTTAGCGGACACTTTAATGTACATCAATTAACTATCGATAATCCACAACAACAAAAACAACTCACTTCATTTACCAATCACCCGGTACGCTTTTTAAGTACAAGTAATACCGGAACCTTATGTTTTAGTTATGATGGTTCACTCTATACATTAACGCCTGGCAGCGAGCCGAAAAAGATTAACATCATTATCCGTACCGAAGGAAAAAGTAACAATGAAAGTATTTTACCAGTAAGTGGTAATGTTCGTGAGATGGTTGTTTCCCCGAATGGAAAAGAAGTAGCCTACATTGTTCGAGGTGAAGTATTCGTATCATCGGTTGAAGGTGGTGTTACGAAACGCATTACAAATACACCGGAGCAAGAACGCTTCTTAAGCTTTTCACCCGATGGTAATACCTTACTTTATGCCAGCGAACGTGGAAGTAGTTGGAAGGTATATCAAACAAAAAAGATTCGGAAAGAGGAGCCTTACTTCTACGCGGCCACGCTTATTCAAGAAGATGTATTAATAACCGGTGAGACAGATAATTACCAACCTCTTTACTCACCCGATGGTAAAGAAGTTGCTTTTATTGAAAACAGAAGATCACTAAAAATTTTCAACATCGCTACGAAGCAAATACGCACACTGCTTTCTGAAAGCGACTTGTTTTATATGTCAGATGGCGATCAATATTTTCAGTGGAGCCCGGATGGTAAATGGCTGATAGCAGAGTATTCACCCGTAATGTCGAACAATGAAGTGGTGTTGATACCCGCTGATGGAAAAGGCAAGATGATTAACTTAACTGAAAGTGGTTATAACGATTCGAGACCAAAGTGGGTTAATGGCGGAAAGCAATTGTTATGGTTCAGTGATCGCGATGGTTTACGCAGTTATGCAAAAAGTGGAGCTCGACAAAATGATGTGTATGCATTATTCTTAACTCAAAATGCCTGGGATAGATTTCGGTTAAGTAAAGAAGATTATGCCTTAGTAAAAGAACTGGAGGATAAGGAGAAAGACAAAGCAAAAGAAAAGGATAAAGACAAAAAGGAGACCTCCAAAAAAACTACCGAAGTAAAAAAAGACTCAATAGTTAAATTCGATCTTGATGGTATTCGTGATCGAAAAGCAAGACTTACCATACACTCATCAGCGCTAAGTGATGCTGTGCTATCAAAAGATGGAGAGAAACTATATTACTTAGCACGCTTTGAAAAGGGATTGAACTTATGGAGTACAAACGTGCGTACGAAGGAAACAAAAATGGAAATATCGCTTGATGCTAACTCGGCCAGTTTACAGTGGGATAAGGACATGAAGTTTTTATTTGTGTTAGCTGACGGAAAAATTTTTAAGATTAATCCGGAAGGCTGGAAGAAGGAGAGTGTCGCACTAAACGGAGAACTAACTATTAATGCTGAAGCAGAGCGAGCACATATGTTTGAGCATGTATGGCGTAGAACAAAAGTTATGTTTTACATTTCTACATTTCACGGTGCTCCTTGGAACGATTTGAAGAGCGCGTATGCAAAGCATTTACCACACATTAATAATGGTCATGAGTTCTCGGAGTTGTTATCAGAAATGTTGGGCGAGTTAAATGTGTCGCATGCCGGAGCACGTTACGGATCGAATAATACCGCTGATGATAATACTGCATCGCTTGGAATCCTCATGGACTATACCTATCAAGGAGAAGGTATTCGTATTGCAGAAATTCTACAGGGCGGGCCGTTAGATAAAGCCAACTTCGCAGTACGACCCGGGATGATTGTTGAACAAATTGATGGTGAGACTATTTCTGCTAATCGCGATGTGGCTGCTTACCTAAACCGAAAGGCAAATAAGTTTACCTTAGTACAGGTGATTGATCCATCTACAAAAGCACGTCAGCAAGTAACCATTAAACCGATT
The DNA here is from genome assembly GCA_964397805.1 of uncultured Chryseolinea sp. Lineage (GTDB taxonomy): Bacteria > Bacteroidota > Bacteroidia > Cytophagales > Cyclobacteriaceae > Chryseolinea. Next base: position 13,243 of record CAYNKN010000005.1, read on the forward strand.
ACATTAAATGAAGAGGGAGCGTTGTTGTACAAACGTTGGGTGCGTAAGAATCAAGAAGAAGTTGATCGTTTAAGTAAAGGTGAACTTGGCTATGTGCATATACCCGGTATGAGCGATGGACCATATCGTACAGTATATGAAGAAATGATGGGGAAGTATCACGACCGAAAAGGTGTAGTTGTGGATACGCGTTTTAATGGTGGTGGCGATTTGGTTTCCGATCTGGCTATGTTTTTTACCGGAAAGAAATTTTTGGACTACGCCATAGAAAGTCGTTCGGTAGGTTATGAGCCAACCTTTCGCTGGACAAAGCCAACCGTAGCCATGTTTAACGAAGCTAACTATAGCGATGGCCATTGCTTTGCTTGTGGGTACCAGGATTTGGGTATTGGAAAAACTATTGGTATGCCTGTGCCAGGGACATGTAGTTTTGCCGGATGGGAACTACTACAAGATGGTACTACGCGATGGGGTGCTGTGCCAGTAAGTGCCAAAAATAGTAAAGGGCAATGGTTAGAAAATTTAGAAACTGTTCCGGATGTACAACTGAAAAATGAACCAAGTGTTATTAGCAAAGGAAGAGATCAACAATTAGAACGTGCTGTTGAAGAGTTATTGAAAGCAGTGAAGTAATAAAAAATAGTTGCTCGCCTAACCTTTTGACTAGGCGAGCAACTAGTAGTTAATCTTTTGGCTGAATTAGGTATGGCGTTTTGCCATCGGTAATAACAATTTTAGTATTTGGCGAGTTTGCCAATTCTCGAAAGGCCTCAATACTTCTAAGTTCAATAATTTCTTTACTTAGTCCTTGCGATAATATTTGTTGAGCATCTCTTGTACCTGTGGCTTCTATCTTTCTGCGCTCAGCTTCTTTTTGTTCGCGAAGCAAAACAAATTCCATTCGTTGTGATTCTTGCTCGGCTTCTAGCTTTCGTTCAATGGCTCTGGATAATTCGGTAGGGAGTTCAATGCTTTTTAAAAGAACTTGTTCAATTACAAAACCGCGCTCACCAAGCACTTCTTCCATACGTGTTTTGATGCGTTGTTCAATAACCGAACGCTGACCGGAGTGCATATCTTTCGCCATAAAATTTGCTGCTACATCGGCTGCTGCCGAACGAAATACAGGCAGTAATGCGGTACGCTCGTAGCCTAAACCAATCTCATTAAAAATTTCAGGCACCATCTCTTTTTTTAGGGAGTAAAGAATAGATATCTCGGAGTTAATGGTAAGTCCTTCTTTACAAGGTAGTGGTAATCGCACTTCTAAATTTTCGGTTCGCGTAGTTGTTTTTAAGATAGTCGCGAAGAAGGGATTGTACGAGTACATACCGGGACCAAGACTTTGATTGTCAAGTTTGCCGAATTTTCTTTTTACCCCAATTTCTCCTTGCCGCACTACCGTGCATGCGCTGAGCGAGAGTATGATAAATAAATAACCAAGTGTTTTCATAGTAAGTTAGTTTTGGTGAACATTTCGCACACTGACTAAACGTGTGGTTACTCGGCATGATTACCGATATACATTAGAAGTTTATTAAATGTGATATCGAGTAACTAACTTCCACTCATTATAAAATGATGAGAGCATATCCAATAATTATCTACGGATCGTACGGTTACACAGGTAAACTAATTACAGCGGTGTGCAAAGAAAAAGGCATATCCATTTTGTTGGCTGGCCGAAATGAAGAAGCATTAAATGCACAAGCCATTGAAACAAACTATCCCGTTGAAGTGGTAGATATAAACAATTCAACTTCACTGACCGAGTTGTTAGCGAAAGGGCAATTGGTTATTCATTGTGCAGGTCCTTTTCAATTTACCGCAAAGCAAATGGTTGAGGCTTGCTTGAAAACCGGCACACATTATTTAGATATTACAGGCGAGTATCAAGTGTTTGAAATGTTAGCGCAACATGATGCACAAGCAAAAGCCGCAAAGATTTTAGTAATGCCTGGTGTTGGTTTTGATGTAGTGCCATCAGATTGTTTAGCGGTGTACTTAAAAAGTAAGCTCCCCTCGGCAACTCATTTACAACTAGCATTTACCGGGTTACGTGGCGGGTTTTCGCGCGGCACAGCAAAAACATCTATCGAAGGATTAGGTAACGGAAGTACCATACGAGAACACGGAAAGCTGTTGTCGATTCCAACTGCGAGTAGAGTGAAGACTATTAATTTTGGCACATTTACGAGTATGGCTTGTTGTATTCCTTGGGGTGATATTTCAACAGCGTATCGCAGCTCGGGTATTCCTAACATTGAGGTGTACATGGGTATGCCCCCGAAAATGATAAGCCTATTAAAATGGTCAACCTATATACAAGGCCTGTTCAGATTAAAGGTGGTAAAGAATTTTTTGAAACGGCAAATGGAAAAGCGTTCAGCAGGTCCATCGGAGGAAAAGCGAAAAAATAGTCGAAGCTTTTTGTGGGGCAAGGTATGGGACGGAGCAGGAAATAAAGCAGAAGCACGAATAGAAACGGTAGATGGATATTCGCTTACTGCCTTAACAAGTGTATTAATAGCAGAAAAAATTCTCGAGCAAGGTCAAGCAGTAGAATGTGGTTACCATACTCCTGCTCAATATTTTGGAGCCGACCTTGTCTTGGAGATCAAAACCACTACTCGGGTGGATGTTGTAACACCGTAGTATAATTTAAACAAAACAAGGATCATCAGTAATTTTATACATGATGGTTACGAACAAGGTTTAAAATACACCTAGTGAGCCATAAAATGTACTGTTAAAAGCATGTTCGGGGTAATATTGTTTCGAAAAGCCTTCTCCTGTCATGGTTTTCTTGGGGCAATGGCATATCTTTCGAAGCCTATTTCAAAAATTCATAAAGGCCCTGTATGAATTTAACACTAGTCTTCTTGCCACGATAATTATGAAGGACGTACTCAGGCATTTGCCCGCAGTCATTTATGAATACATTATCTCACCGAATGGGCATCGCTGCTTTTCGTTTATCAGTGAGACTGCCGAAAGTATATTGGGGGTGAAACCGCACGATGTAGTGAATGATGCTTCGGTAATGGACTCCATTATTCACAACGATGATTTACCGCATTTACGAGAAACATCACTTTTATGCGAACAGCAAGGAAGCGAATGGAATTGGCAAGGACGAATCATAGTTAATAATCAAATTAAGTGGGTGGAAATACGATCTAATCATGAACTTGGGCACGATGGAGTAATTGTGCGAAGAGGATTAATTCAAGATATAACAGAGCGCAAAGAGATGGCCCGTGAAAATGAGTTGCGCTATCAATCATTAATTGAGCGTCTACCTATTGGTGTGGTTATCCATAAACAAGGTAAGCTTGTATTTGCTAATGCACAGGCACATACTATTCTTGGTGCTGAGATAAAACAAAATTTGGTGGGAACCGATGTACTTAATTTTGTTCATCCAGATTTTCATCAACGCATCATTCGTAGAATGAAAGAAGTTGCCGATGGATTACCCAGTGCCATGGCAGAGCAAAAGTATATCCGTGTAGATGGAAAGGTAATTGATGTTGAAACGATGGCCACACCTTTTACCTTTCATGGTGAGGCATGTGTGCAGGTTATCTTTCGCGATATTACCGAACGTAAGCAAACAGAAGCACGCATTAGAAAAAATGAAACACTCCTAGCCCAATTGTTTCAGAACATACCCATGGCTGTGGTATTACTGAATGATAGTGGTAAAGTAGAGCAAGTTAATAAAGGGTTTGAAGAAATGTTTGGGTATACATTACCTGAGCTCGTAGGAAAAAGCATTAACGATTTTATTGTTCCCGATGAACTCACCCACGAAGGTGTAGATTTGAATAATCTGATATCAAACCATCGAGTAGTGAGTTTAGAAACACTTCGTAGACACCGAACAGGAAAAATTATTAGTGTTATTTTATATGGTATGCCCGTTATGTTAGATAACCAGACTATTGGTATTTATGGCGTATACATTGATATCACCGAACGTAAACGTGTAGAAGAAGAACTAAAGGTTAGAAATACAGAACTAGATAATTTTGTATACAAAGTATCGCACGATTTACGCGCACCACTTTCATCTATACTTGGTTTAGTAAACTTGGCGAAGTTACCGGGCAATACCGATAACCCGATGGACTACATCCAAATAATTGGCGAGAAGGTAGAACACCTAGATAATTTTATCAGCGATGTGTTAAGCCACTCCAAGAATTTAAAAATGGAGGTAAGTGTAACCAAAGTTGATCTCCAACAAATTATTGATCGTACGTTTAACGACTTAAGTTATTTAGAGGGCGCTAAACAAATGAAACGATTAGTAAAGATTGAAGGAATTGATTTGTATAGCGATCCGTGGAGGATATCTGAAGTGTTTCGGAATTTAATTTCTAATGCGGTGAAGTACCGGCAGCTGCGAGACGAAACCGCTGAGATAAGTATTAAAATTAATATTGATCATCTGCGTGCCGAAATTAGTTTTACCGATAACGGTATTGGTATTGACGAAGCCAATCTCAATAAAATTTTTGAAATGTTCTATCGAGCCACCGAACAGTCTGATGGATCGGGTATTGGTTTATACATTGTTAAAAATGCCGTAGATAAACTTGGCGGACAAATTAGTGTTGCCAGTAAATTGGGTTGGGGAACACGTTTTAGTATTATCTTGCCCAATCGAATAAACAGCATTATGAAAGCTACACCCATGGTAGCAACACCACGATGAAACAACAACGGTCACTATTTATGAGTCGGTGTAAGCACATCGATGCTTTACAAACAAGGACTTTACGATCAAAATTTTTTTAGACTATGTATATTCAAGAAGTAACCACGCCCGAGCAGGCGCGAGAGTTTTTGATGTTGCCAGTCAGGCTTTATGCCAATGAACCAAAATGGATTCGTCCGTTAGATAAAGATGTTGAAAGTGTTTTTGATCCGGAAAAGAATAAGGCATTTCGGCAGGGCACTTGTGTGCGATGGATTTTAAAGAATAAAGAACATCAAGCAATTGGTCGGGTAGCTGCATTTATCAATCAAAAAACCGTACTTAAAGGCAACGACCAGCCTACCGGAGGTATGGGATTTTTTGAATGTATCAATAATCAAGAGGCTGCCTTTATGCTGTTTAATCAATGTAAAAAATGGCTACAGGAAAATGGCATGGAGGCGATGGATGGGCCAATCAATTTTGGAACACGCGATAAGTGGTGGGGTTTATTATTAGAGGGTTTTCAGCACGAACCCAATTATCAATGCAATTATAATTTTGCGTATTACCAAAACTTTTTTGAAGCCTATGGGTTTCAGGTATACTTTTATCAACTAACCTTTGCCCGAAAAGTTAAAGATCCGTTAAGCCCCCGACTAGCCGAAAAGTCAGCTCTTTTAACTCATGATCCTAACTATAGTTTTCGATATCTACCAAAAAATGAACTGCATCGGTTAGCGGAATATATGCACCATGTCTATAACAAATCGTGGGCGAATCGTTCCGAAAATCCAGAGCTAACCTTACAGCAAGTACAGTTAATTGTAAAGCAAATGAAACCCATTATGGATAATCGTTTACTTTATTTTGGATTCTATAAAGATGAACCAATTAGTTTCTTTTTGTCTTTACCAGAGATCAACCAGATTTTTAAGTATGTGAACGGTGAGCTAAACTGGATAGGAAAACTTAAGTTTCTTTGGCATACCTTGCTGAAAACAAACCGTAAGGCTTTTGGGATTTTATTCGGTATTGTACCCGAACATCAAGGTAAAGGCGTAGATGGGGCAATGGTGATGAAGGCTCGGGAAGTATTACAGGATGTGTATAACCGGTATGACGATTATGAAATGAACTGGATAGGTGATTTTAACCCGAAGATGATAAATGTTGTGCAGCAAGTTGGCGGATACGTTTCGAAGCGGCATGCAACGTATCGCCTGTTATTTGATGAAACCAAAGAATTTAAACGATCACCCATTTTAGGTTAAGCAATGGAAGAGCAGGAAGAAACCAAATCAAGTTTTTTGATTAAGAACCTGGTGCGCGGGTTATTAGGATTTGCTGTATTTATTACAATCTTTATTTTCTTCGAAGATTACATTCAGGAAAATTTTCAAAATCATATTCATGTTATTCGGGCGAACGCACCTTTGATGTATGCGATCTACACGCTTTCGGAAATTGTATTTGGTGTAATACCACCCGAGTTATTTATGTTGGTATGGGTTTCGGCAAAAGTAGGTTTGCTGGAGTATATTCTAAATTTAACTGCGCTCACTGTTATTTCATATGGAGCAGGTGTGTTGGGTTATTTTATTGGTAAGGTTTTTTCTAAGACAGCGCTCTACAAAAAAATGAGCGATCGATATTTGGAACAGTATCAAAAACAACTAAAGCGTTTTGGTGGATACATTGTTTTTGTAGGAGCGGTTACGCCAATACCTTTTTCGGCTGTTTGCATGTTGGTTGGATCTGTACATTTTCCATTTCGAACATTCTTGCTTATTTGTATTGCCCGCATACTTCGCTTTGCTGTATATGGGTGGATGGTGTGGTCTTTTCCAAACTGGTTTTCGTAATCCAGTGTAGTTTTAATATTCAGTAAACTTCTTTCATGTGCAGATGTTAATGCCTTAACTTTGGCATTTTATAAAAGTACATGGAAAGAAAAACTGGTGTTTTATTAATTAATCTAGGCACACCCGATAGTCCTTCGGTTGGCGATGTTCGATCATACCTATCTCAATTTTTAAATGATCCACGTGTAATCGATATACCTTGGTTGCTTCGTAAAGTTTTGGTGAATTTAATTATTGTTCCTTTCCGTGCACCTAAATCGGCAAAAGTATACAAAGAACTCTGGACCGATAACGGCTCTCCGCTGCTATATTATAGCAACCAGGTAAAAGCGTTGCTTCAGCAGTCATTACCCAATGATGTGCATGTACATTTAGCCATGCGTTACAAAAATCCTTCAATTCCCGATGTGATGGAGGAGATGCGCAAAATAAATTATGATAAAATTATTGTTGTTCCTTTATTCCCACAATACGCATCGGCATCTACAGGCTCAGCACATGACGAAGTAATGCGTGTTTTGCGCACATGGTGGGTAATTCCTAATCTTTCATTTATATGTCAATACTATGATCATCCTAAATACATAGATGCTTTTGTTGCTCGCGGAAAACAATATGTTATTGAAGATTACGATCATGTTTTGTTTTCATACCACGGATTACCGGAGCGACATGTAGATAAAGTATATAAAGAAGGACTGTGTGCTGACCACGACTGTGAACACGAACTGACCGATGACAACAAATTTTGTTACAAGGCAACATGTTATACTACTACGCGCATATTGGCCGAGCGCTTAAACATACCCGCTGATAAGTATACCGTTTGTTTTCAATCGCGCTTAGATAAAAAATGGCTGGAACCATTTTCGGATAAAGTGGTGGAAGAATGTGCGCGCAAAGGAATGAAAAAACTTTTGGTGTTCTCCCCAGCATTTACAGCCGATTGCTTGGAGACCATTATTGAAATTGGTTCTGAGTATCAAGAAATCTTTGAAGAACACGGTGGTGAAAAAGTACAGTTAGTAGAAAGCTTAAACGACCATCCTGTTTGGATAGACTGCTTAGCCGACTTAGTGCTTGCTAATAAATAAAAAGAGCGGAGTTGTTACACTCCGCCCTGGGCTCCAACCACACGCTCCGCATCACTTATCTTGTAATAGAAATGCCTGAATCAAGTCATTTCTATTTTTCTGTTTTCGCACTACACTGAGGTTTTATATACTAAGTATTCGTAAACGAGATAGGTTATTTAACTAATAGATGTGTTCAGTTTACTTTATTCGCTAACAGGGTTAAAACAACTGGATTACGTATTGGTTTCTAAAAGTCACTTTCTTTTTTAAAATATCCAAATAGTTTAACAATTTTTAGACTCATCAACAACTCCACTTAAGGTATCAGGGTTCTGCTTCCTCGCTCCTATCTGAGGAGCTTTATTCATTCAACATGTCTTTTAGTTCAATTTCAAGGGCTCGTGTACTGATAAAAATCTCATTTAACGAGAGCGCCAGTGAAATAAGCAAGAATAGTAGGCTTAATCCAAAAATTCCAAAGGCCCACGATTCGTGTTCAACGTAAAAGGCAAGCATACACAATACGCAAAAGAAAAAGCTGATAATACCAGCCGCCTGCATTTGCTTGGTGAGCTCCAATCTCCTTTTTAAATTTCTTATTTGTGGTCTGATCATTTCACGATCTTCGGCTACTTGCTTGTATTTGGTGTGGAGGTTTCTGATTAAGGTAGCCAACGCTAAAAACCGATTGGTATAGGCCAGCATGAGTAAGGTAATAGCAGGAAAAAGTAAGGCCGGTGTGTTAATAGATATTTGCATACGTAAAGATAGTGATGTACTGAGGTACTATCATGTTCCATGGCAGACTCATTTGTTCTCTATGTGCAACTAGTGTATTCGCTGCAATTTTCGAATGGAAGGTGCCAACCAGCTAGTAAAACTTACGGTGAGTAAGGTCATGCAGCCACCAAAAATAACAGAGGGAACTACACCTAGTAATTGGGCTGCTACCCCCGACTCAAACATGCCAATCTCATTAGAGGATCCAATAAATATATGATTCACAGCCGAAACTCTTCCTTTCATGTTTTCGGGCGTAAGTGTTTGTAGTAACGTACTTCTAATGATCACGCTTACACAATCAAAAGCACCGCTAATCATCAACAATAATAACGAAAGCCAGAAAGAAGTTGATAGAGCAAAGGCAACCATTGATACACCAAATCCACCAACCGCAAAGAGTAAAATTTTACCTGTGTTTTTTCGGATGGGATTATGTGTTATGTAAAAGGCCATAAGTAATGCACCAATGGCTGGTGATGATCGCAGTACACCTAATCCCTGGGGGCCAACCAATAAAATTTCTTTTGCAAAAACAGGAAGTAGCGCTACTGCTCCGCCAAATAATACTGCGAATAAATCAAGCGAAATGGCTCCCAGTATAATCTCATTCTTAAACACAAATCGTAAACCTGCTCTGATTTTTTCAATAATACCTTGCTCTTCGCTTTCGGGTGGTAGTGGTTTTCGAGTTACACCAAACGCGAGCGCTAGCCCCAGAATCGTAAGCGCTACATCGGCAATGTATGCTTCCGTAATTCCGTAAAATCCATATAAGAAACCGCCAACGGCTGGGCCACCAATAGCGGCAATTTCCCAGAGTGTACTGTTCCAGGTAATGGCATTCGCGTACAACTCGCGGGGTATAAGCTGTGGCATAAACGCAAATAGTGAAGGCGTTAGAAAACCACGTGCAATACCACTAATAAAGATTACGATATAAATTGAAGCAATACCATTGCTCACGATAAACGCACCATTATTAAGCGTAAAGAACAGCAAGGCAACCGAACAAAATAGTAGTGTAGTAATGCAAATAATGGCAATTTTTTTTCGCTCTACTACATCGGCTAGATGCCCGGCATACAGTGATACCGTTATTGAGGGGATGGCCTCTGCTAACCCAATAAGCCCAAGCGATAGTGGATCGTTTGTGATTTCATAAACTTGCCACGCTACAATTACAGCTTGAATTTGAATGGCTAACGTAATGCAAAACCGAGCCGCAATGAAAAGTCGAAAATCAGGAATTTTTAAGGCCGCGTACGGACCAGAAGGAATACTCATACAGACCCCAGAATTTTCTCGACAGCAGCGATGGCTGTTTTTCTTCGTTCTTCGCGCTCACCTTTAATTTCAACAAAAGGTACTGGCTGGTTTTTCATTTCGTTTAAGTACAGCTCATAAAGAATCTCTCGCTTATCCGGATGCTCGCGTTGAGGATCATCCTCCCAAGGTAAATCGATGTAGGTTAACAAGTAGAGATCATATTTTTGTGTTTTGATGTGGTTTAGTATTTCTTCATCACACCGACCAAATTTAAATTCACTCCAAATTTTAATGACGTATAAATTGGTATCGCAAAACATAACCTTGTTGGCTGTACCTTCCCAAGTCTCTTCCAGTCGAAGTTGACCGCGTGCAATGGCGGTAAGATCATGTTCTTCGTACGGATTAACCAAATTATTGATATACCCTCGGGCAAATTCGGGTACCCAAAGTGTATTAAAATGTGTTGCCAGAAACTCCGATAAAGCTGATTTACCGGTACATTCGGGGCCAATCACCGCGACTTTTTTAACCGTTGACAGTTCAAATGAATTCATAGACCGAAAATCGGTTATATTTCTGTAAAATTCGAACGATACTTAACTTTCTAAATCATTTGTTAGCGTGAAGCGTAGAAAAGCAATAAAACAATTAGGATTGGGTCTTTCAGCAGGAGTACTACTTCCAACATGGTTGAGTGCTTGTAAGGATGACGAAGTAAAACCTGAAATTGATTACGATGGAGTTGTAGGAATTATTGGTGCAGGAGCAGCAGGTTTATATGTGGCAGATATTCTGGCGGCTAAAGGTATTCAGGTTAAAATTTTTGAGGCTTCAGATCGCGCAGGTGGACGAGTTAAAACATTAAAATCAATTGATAAGCCAACGCCCGCGCTTATTGTTAATCAGGCTACTCCACTCAGTAGCGATTTCCCATCCGAGTTAGGTGCCGAACACATTTTAGGTTCTAATTCAGAATGGGCAAAAATGGTTACCCAACTAAGAGCACCTACCGTAGCATACTCTGAAACGGCTACAGATAATTTTTTTTTAGATAACCTGTTTGTAGACGGAGCTACAGCCGCTACCGATGATGATGTAGTACAAGCCAAAAATTTTCTGGATAACTTGGCTATGTATGCCGGTGGCAATGTATCGGTACAGGCTGCTATTCAAGCCGCAGGATTAAATGCACGCACGTACGAAATTTTAACGGCATGGCTAGGTAACAAATACGGAACTTCGAACGATCGGTTAAGTATGTTGGCTTTAGCCGAAAGTGCTTCTTTGCGCACACGTGATAACGCCATGTTTACGTTATCGACCAACCCCATGCAAGATGCGCTACTATCGCGTTTTGCTAAAGTAATTCCGAAAGTACAGTTAGGTACAGTAATTCAAAATATTAACTACACCAACGATATAATTACGCTTAGTGGAGAAAAAAGTTCGGGTCAATTTTCGGAAGAAGTTAATAAAGTAATTGTTACGGTTCCTGTTTCTATTTTAAAATCGGGAGGCATTACGTTTACACCTAGTTTATCGTCAGCTAAATTAACAGCACTTTCAAACATGGAAATGGACGCGATGATGCGTGTGATCCTTGACTTTAAAGCAAATTTTTGGGGAGAGGGATCGGGCTTTCTGTATGGAGGTGCTCAAGGACCAGAATATTTTAATGCTGGCGTTGGCCGAAGTATATTAACGAAAACCTTATCGGTTACTATTGGTGGTGCAAAAGCAGAAGCACTTTCACCCTTGGGTAAAGATGCGGTAACCGTACTTATCGATGAGTTGGATAGTATTTTTGATGGTAAGGCTTCGCTGAATATTAGAAGAGATGCATTAGATAATATGATTGCCGTTGTGCAAGATTGGTCGAAAGAACCTTTTATTGCTGGCGGTGTATCGTACATAAAACCAGGAGGCACCAATCAAGATAGGGTAAACCTCGGAACACCCGTAGGCAACCGATTATTCTTTGCGGGTGAAGCAACCGATGTAGAGGGCGAGGCTGGAACGATTAGTGGGGCGCTACTTTCTGCTGAGCGTGCTGCACAAGAAGTTATTAATACTATTGTTGAGTAGTTAACTACACCGATCCTTAATTGCTCAATCCGAGATTACGAATTCCGGCTGCCCAATAGAGTAATGCTTTTTGTTTTTCGTAAGTAGATTGCAGCTTAAGTAATTTCGATTGCGACTGAATAAGTCTTTCTTGTTGAATCGTAATTCTAAACAGATCACTCTCACCATTTTCAAGGTTAAACAGTTCGGCTTCTAGAAGTCTGCTGTAAAGCAGTACAATCTCTGTTTCTTGTGTCAATAAAATAGTAGTGTTTTGTATGGTATTGTATGCCTGGCGTATTTCGTTAAGAATTTCACGCTCGGTTTGTTGCTGTTCAAATTCTGTTGTTAAAATTTTGAGTCGTGTTTGAGCAAGCTTACCTCGTTCTTTTCGTAAAAAGAGCGGGAAAGAAAAGTCTAGACCTATTTTATAATCATCGCGCAAAGATAAATTCGACAACTCACCGGGAGCCCCGAGGGCATAGTAACTTAGATCTAACCGAGGCTTTAGAAATTCGCTAGCGAGCCTTCGTTCAATGGTTAGCTGGTCTAACTTTAAGCGAATCTTCATGAGCTCAGGATGATTTTCGCTGGCCAGTTGGGTGAGTTCTTCCAATGTTTGATTGGTTAATCGCTGCCGATCATTCTCAGTAAGTACCGGTGCAGCTTGAAGTAAACGAATAGGATTAAGTTCTTCGTCCCACAAATAATTGGAGAGTATAATAGCTGTGTTTTGAAATTGGAGTAACGCCTCCTGCCTTTCTACTAACCTGGTTTGGAGTGTGATTTTTGCTTGCACGGTATCAATGGCTGATGCTTCACCCATTGAAAAATTGAGTTTTGTTCGTCTAAAAATTTCAGATGCAATACCCGTACTTTGGTTTAACAATCTAAATTGATAGTATGTATAATACCATTGCCAATAATCTTTAGCAGCATCAAGTAAAATTTTGTTGATGGCTTTTACCTGTTCGGCTACTGCCATGTCTTGAAAAATTTCAGCTTGCCGTACTGTAGCGCGATGAACATCGGTAAAGAGACCGCGACCAAGTGGTACAGAAACACCTGCATAAACTTGGCGTTCATTCGGAATTACATTTTCGCTGTTAAGTAGTTCACCACGGTTTCGTTCTAAACCAACTTTAGGATTAACTGGAAACCAGGTTGGAAAAGCGATGTAACCATCTACCTTGTCATAATACGTTTTATCATCAAATTCTTTTGTGTTCCATTGCATCTCAATTTTTGGATCGAATGCTCCGCGTGCTATGCGTAACTCTTGACGTGCAACTTCATCTAATAAATTAGCTTGTTGAACCACCGGATGATTCTTAAGAATAATTGCATAGAATTCATCCAAACTTAATGTAACCATGGAATCTGGAACAATGAAGATAGAGTCCATAACTCCCTGCGCTCGTGCTGCAAAGCTGGCGAATATAAATAGCATTAAGGTAAGCGAATGCTTTAGCATAGCACAGCGTGTTTTGTGAAATGGTTTTTAATAATTTCTAATACACTATTCATCGTCACTTTTATCTTCCTTTTCTTGAGCCTTTTGCTTTTGCTTTTTCCGTTCCATGATCTGATCTAAGTTTTCTTCATAAAGACTTGGCGGGAATCCGTTTAACTGACGCCAGATTTCATACCATAGCGGCACACTCTCTAACATCACCCAGCCCTTGGTACCTGAGCCGACACGTAATTGTTCTGGCCACTTATCATCTGCAAGATCTGGAGTAACGAGTATTCGAAACATGCCAGGCTTTGAGTTTACAAAGTCAATAACTTCTACTTTGCCACCAAAGGTACCTACCGATACACTGGGCCATCCGGAAAATTGCAAAGCAGGCCAGCCATCAAACTGAATACGAACATTTCTTCCTTTTGAAATAAGCGGAACATCGCGTGCAGAAACATACATCTCCACCGCTACATCCGAGACGCTAGGAAGAATAGTACATACCGCTTCACCTTCTTTAATTGTTTCCCCCAATCCCGATC
>CAYNKN010000006.1:0-26194 GCA_964397805.1 uncultured Chryseolinea sp.
TGTTTCCAGTTGGTGCACATCAAAGCCCATGCCTACACGAATTTTCATCTCTTAGTAATTTTTTTTGTAGCTATTTAGTAAACGAACATACCTGTTAAAATGCGATTACGTTGTTTGCCCGATCATGCCTTAATAACAACATTGTTTCATGTTACTGCGATGCTGCCTGATAGTATAAAACACTAGAATTTTCTTCGCGTAAAATACTAGCCGCTACGCGCTGAAGATCATCAACAGTTACTGCGGCAATTTCTGTTGCTTCTGTATTAACAAGATTGGCATTGCCAGAGAGTTTAGCAAAGGCCAGATTCATGGCGCGATTTATAACCTCAACCTCACCAAATGCTAGCGTAGCTTCTGTTTGGTTTTTTACTTTTTCTAATTCCTGTTCGGTTACACCACTTTCCAACAATTGATCGACAACCTCTTGAACTTCGTGTTCAGCCTGCTCTAAAGTAATACCTTCTTTTAATCGCCCGCTTATAATTAGTAATCCAGGATCTATACTTCCCATAGTAAAAGAAGATATGGAAGTAAAGATTTCTTTTTCCTTTACCAGTTTACTATACAGTCGGCTGGACTGCCCTCTGCTTAAAATATCGCCAAGCAAATCGATCGCATAATAATCAGTATGAAATCTTCCGGGCATGTGGTAAGCTTTATAAAAAGCATGGGCAGGAACATCGCCCGTAACGGTAAGTGTTCTCTTTAAAGTTTGTGCGGGCTCAGGTAATAATTTTCTTTCATGTCTCTTTCCATTAATTGGGCCGAACCATTTTTCAGAAAGTCTTTTAACTTGATCAACAGTAACATTTCCGGCTACTACCAAAATGGCATTTTCTGGAACATAATGACGAAAGAAAAATTCTTTGACATCGGTTAACGTAGCATTTTCTATATGGCTTATTTCTTTACCAATCGTAGCCCATTGATAGGGGTGTGCTTGGTAGGCCAGCGGACGAAGTTTTAACCACACATCACCATAAGGTTGATTGAGGTATCGTTGTTTGAATTCTTCAATCACTACTTTTCGTTGAACTTCTAATACGGTGGGATCAAACGAAAGACTAAGCATACGATCGCTTTCTAACCAAAAACCAGTCTCGATATTTGAAGCCGGAACGGTGAGGTAATAATTGGTAATATCGTTATTGGTAAAGGCATTGTTTTCTCCGCCTACACGTTGCAAGGGTTCGTCAAAGCTTGGAATGTGTTGAGACCCACCAAACATCAAATGCTCAAACAGATGCGCAAAGCCTGTTTTGTCGGGTCGTTCATCACGCGATCCAACATCATATAAAATGTTCATTACGGCAATTTGTACGGTGGGGTCTTCATGAACTATAACACGTAGGCCGTTGGCCAGGGTAAACTCTTCAAATGCTATCATCGGGTCAAAATTAACGTGTTCTCAGCAACCAGAAAATTTAAGGATTAAATAAAAGTAGATATTAACTTAACTCACTTCGGCCGTGTTGGTAATGGGTAGCATAACCGTAAAGGTTGTGCCGTTTTCAACCACCGAGTTTACAGAAACGGTTCCACCTATTTTGGTAACAGTTTCTTTTAAGATGTACAACCCCAAGCCCGAGCCTTGAACCTCTTCGCTTGCACGGTAGAACATATCAAAAATTTTGGTGAGATGAGGTTTATCAATACCATTACCATTGTCTTCAATACACAGGCGATAGTAAAGGGTTTCGCGGTGCAGTGTAATAGTAACAAACGGTTTTTTAGAATCATGAAAAACATGAAATTTTATGGCATTGGAGATCAGGTTATTCAGAATAATACGTAGACGCGTAGCATCGCTATAAAATGACTCACCCGTATGGTCTTCAATGATAAAATCGATCTTGGTAAAGTTAGGAGAGTATTGTAGATCTTGTAAAACACTTCTCGCTAATTCTTTAAAATCAATACGTTCAAATTTTACAGGCATGCGTGTGTTGCGCGAATAACTAACTACATCTTTAATAAAGTCTTCCAGCTTAAGAACACTGCGCTCCATTCGGCTTAAGTATTCTTTATGATTTTCTGTGGGTTCGTCTAAGCGGGCAACAGTAATTAATCCTAAGATCGATTTTAGAGGCGCACTTAAATCATGCGAAGCACTATAGACAAATCGATCTAATTCATTATTTCGTACGGTAAGTTCATCGTTCGCTTTTTGAAGTTCTTCTGTTCGTTTATTAATCAGGTTTTCTAAAAATTGTTTTCGCTTATGCATAATGCCAGCGCTTACTACATACGATAACCACGCAATAACGAGAATACCACATAAAATTAGCATCACGAATTCGGCATGTTCCCAGAAGGGTCGGGCGATGCTTAGTGTTAGTACAGTTGGCTCGCTCCAGCTTAATCCGGTATTTTTTTTTGCCCAAACATGCAATACATAATTGCCCGCTTTTAACTGCGCCAGATTTAACTCATTACCTTTTAGCGTCTGCCATGTACTATCGTTTTTAAATTTCCATTGCAGATTAATTTTGTTTTCAGGGAAGGTAATGGGCGAAAATTGTAAAGTAATAAAAGCACCATGGGGTGCTTGGATACCTCGCGAAAACGATGTTGAAATGCCATTAACCACAGCGCTAACACAAAATGGTTTTAAGGTAGGCTTGTTTTCAAAAACCGATTGTTTTGATAACGCCAGGCCGAATGATGTACCAATCCATAAACGTTTTTGGCTGTCGACAAAAATACCTTGATTGGTTATGGTGTTAGAAGGTAAACTGGAGCTTTCATCGTATAGCCAGTACTCGCCAGACAGAATATTATACCGGAACAATCCATAGGAATTCGAAAACAAAATATTCTCTTGATCAAGAATTTCTACCGTGCTAACCGGAAAGTTAGTAAAGGTATCGCCTAATGGAACCCGTTGAATGGTTTTATAGTCAAAGCGCAATAAACCTTCTGTGGAGGCGATCCAAATTGTACCTTGTTGAATGGCCATTTCATGAATATTGAAATCACCTTCTATCGGAAAGGAAACAGGTAAACTTATATTTTTAAAACGCACCGAATCATGGGCTTTAAAAAATAAGTATCCATTTACACCACTGGCGGCTACATACATACCATGATGACCTTCGCGTACTAAATTAATTTCGCTTTGAGGTAAAACCGGCACAGGATAATGATGCAGTGTGAGCGAGTCTGTAATTAACGTAATGCGTCTGTTGCCTGCCTGACTAACCCATAAGTTTTCTTTAGTATCTAAAAAAATGTCATGAATAAAATTGCCTTCCTCGCTAAAATCCCACGTGCGCTTAAGTTTACTTTTTTCGAATAACATAACCTGGCTAACACTACTTGCCCACAGCCCGCGCTTACCAACTTGTAAGGACTGAAAGTACGCTGACTTTTCATTGTAGATAACATTTCGTTTCCAGTTGTCTCCATTGGGCTGAAGTTCAACAAGTGTTTCTTTTGTGCAGTAAAATAAATAGTCGCGCTCAGGATCATGCGCGATAGACTCAATGAAGTGTGCACGCGAATATTCATCAGGAACGATAAATGAATTTTTTTGTACCAAGACAATACCCTTATCGGTAGATACCCACAAGTCACCCTCCTGACTGACATACGATGTGTTCGAACCATTAAAAAGATAGGGTAGTTGTTGGTATGTAAAATCTTTTAATGAAACCAGGTAGTTATAGTCTTCATAGCTGGAGGCGAATACTGTTCCGTTCGGCAGTAATGCTACGTGTGATATATTACTTACCGGTACCACCAACTTCAGTTGCGTAAGCGTATGGTTATGGAGATATCCTTGTAGTATACCATTTCCCGTAGCTAAGTATACAGTATCGCCTAGTGTAAAGGCGTGACTTACATTTTCAGGAAGCTTTACATCAAGTGGTGTAAATGAATCTGTACTGCTTTCGTACTTAAAAGCAGTACCCATATATGTTACGGCATACAAATTATTTTTACTATCCTCAAAAAATGAAATCGATCGGATAAAAACTGGTGACCGATGTTGGGTTCCAAAATCGTAACGTTTTATATCCTTTCCATTGTAACGCAATGCCGATTGAGGCTCGCCAAGCCAAATTGATCCATGCCGATCTTCATAAATAGATTTTGGATACCATATGGTAGAGTCACTAGGATTTCGCGCACCCCGAATGAGTGTTTTAAAAATTACAGTATCAAGTTCATTAACTATTTCTACTAAGTCGAGATCGCCAATTGCGAGCAAGCGATTGTCGCGCGTGGTTAAAAATCCTTTAATATATTGGCTATGAAAAGCGCGCTTATAGGTGGTGAATTCAATTCCATTGTATTGTGCCAAACCATCATCGGTAGCTACCCAGATAAAACCTTTATCGTCTTGAGCCACAGCTTTTAACACATCGCTAGGCAGCCCTTGCTCCACCCGATATTGCTTAAACCGGTAGTCTTGTGCATGACTAGGCAAAGCTATAATGGCAAGCACTAATAGTAAAGCGAGTCTCATAGGTAACAAACCAGAATCCATGATAGTCGTTTTTTATGGGTTTTCAAAAGTAATCAAAAGTATGGGGCTTATCAGGCAGACTTAAAAACTCGATTAACTTTGTGACCTCATGTTCGAACTATGAAATACCCATCTGCCTAACAGACCAAACCGCATGATAACTTGATATGGGTATTCCATATGACCTTGAAAGAAAAATATTATTAACACATGAAATTCAATCGTAAGAGCTATTCCGATCAACAGCTTAAAGATCTCTATGTCGCCATTTTAAAACCGCGACTTATCGAAGAGAAAATGTTAATTCTACTTCGTCAAAATAAAATTAGTAAGTGGTTTAGTGGTATCGGCCAGGAGGCTATTGCGGTTGGGTTAACAGAAGCGCTTGCGCCAGACGAGTACATTTTACCCATGCATCGAAACTTGGGTGTCTTTACCAGCCGAAAGATGCCTTTCGAAAGATTGTTTGCCCAGTGGCAAGGTACAGGCCGTGGGTATACCAAGGGTCGCGACAGATCATTTCACTTTGGTACGAACGAACATCATATTGTGGGTATGATCTCACACTTGGGTTCACAAAACGGAGTGGCTGATGGTATTGCTTTGGCCTGCAAACTAAAAGGTGAACGAAAAGTAACGGCCGTTTTTAATGGTGATGGGGGAACCAGCGAAGGAGATTTTCATGAAGCATTAAATGTAGCAGCCGTATGGGATTTGCCCGTGATTTTTATTGTCGAAAATAACGGATATGGTTTGTCGACACCAAGCCACGAACAGTTTCGATGCGAAAGCTTTGCCGATAAAGGTATTGGTTATGGTATGGAAGCATTAAGTATTGATGGAAATAATTTACTAGAAGTATTTGATACGATTTCTTTACTGGCTGCCAGCTTACGCGATAGCCCCAGACCGGTATTAGTAGAATGCAGAACGTTTAGAATGCGCGGGCATGAGGAAGCATCTGGAACCAAGTATGTTCCCAAAGAGCTTATGGAAGAATGGGCCGCAAAAGACCCGGTTGAAAATTATGAACAATTTTTATTAACTGAGGGAATCATCGATCCGGTTTTCATAGACGATATCAGAAAGCAAATCAAGCAGGAAATTGATACTGGATTGGCCATTGCTTTTGAAGAGAAGTATCCGGAACCCGATACAACCTTGGAAGTGGCCGATGTATACGCTCCGTATAGCCAGGTAGTTGTTAGCCCGGCATCTGAAACAAAATCAGAAAAAAGATTTATTGATGCCATTAGCGATGGTATGCGACAAAGTATGGAACGCCATGACAACCTTGTGCTGATGGGGCAAGACATTGCCGAGTATGGTGGCGTATTTAAAATAACCGATGGGTTTGTCGAAAAATTTGGTAAGTCAAGAGTACGTAACACACCTATCTGTGAAGCGGCTATTGTGGGTGCTGCATTGGGGCTTTCGGTTAAGGGTATGAAAGCCATGGTGGAAATGCAGTTTGCTGATTTTGTTACCGAAGGGTTTAATCAAATTGTAAATAATCTTGCCAAAACACATTGGCGATGGGGGCAACAAGTTGATGTAGTGGTTCGCATGCCAACCGGTGCGGGAACAGCCGCAGGACCGTTTCACTCGCAAAGTAACGAAGCGTGGTTTTTTCATACGCCCGGGTTAAAAATCGTATACCCTTCAAATGCCTACGATGCAAAAGGATTACTATGCGCAGCCTTTGAAGACCCAAATCCAATTATGTTTTTTGAACATAAGGTATTGTATCGGTCGCATAAAGAGACTATCCCCGATGACTACTATACCGTAGCGATTGGGAAGGCAAACCTGGTTAGTGAAGGAAAGGACTTATCCATTATTACTTATGGAATGGGAGTACATTGGGCAAAAGAAATAATTAAAGAGATGCCTGCTGTATCAGCTGATATTCTTGACCTACGAACACTTTTACCATGGGATACAAAGGCCGTTGCCGATACCGTTAAAAAAACCAATCGTGTGCTCGTACTTCATGAAGATACCTTAACCGGTGGAGTTGGTGCAGAGATAAGTGCATGGATTAATGAGCATTACTTTACCTATTTAGATGCTCCGGTTGTGCGGGTTGCTTCATTAGACACCCCTATACCTTTTGCACCCACACTTGAGCAGAATTTTTTGCCGAAAACAAAATTGAAAGAGAAGATAGAGCAACTACTTAACTTTTAAGCGCTTTACAAGTGCCAACTTTTTTCAGTTTAATCCTCAGAAAAAGTATGCGTCAGCAACCAATTATATTTTTGCTTACCTTAGCTCGTTCTGAAGCTATTTTTTGAACGCAAGGGTACACCATATTACTAACTATTTCCCCAAAATTGGGAAGCTGCCACTTCTGGTGGTTTTTATGGTATGCGTATCTGTTGCTACAATGGCTCAGAATACAAAGGGTGATAAACCAGCTCAAAATCGTGAGAGTCGGTTTAAAACTCCAGCTAGGCAGGGCAGCGCGACAAAGCCTAAAAATACCCAAAAGCGAGTGCCGCCTAGAAATAGCTCCACTGCCCGAAGCGCCAGATTATTTACACCACGAGCAGGTGCACCCAGTGGAGGCGATCGTCCCGGAAAACCTATTCGGCCTATAGTGCGAACAAAACCAAACGACAAACAGAAAGCCTGGAAGGGCGATATAGCTGGGTATCGCATTCGCACTAAACCATCAACAGGGAGTTCGCAAAATGTTTATCCACAATACGGTAGGTACTCCAACAACTCTTCACGAAAACCAAAGCCTACTGAAAATGCCGTATCAAATCGATCTACCATTGCCAGACTAAACAGGTTACAAGGTTCAGGTCAACCACCTCCTAGTCGGAAAGGAAAAGTCGTTCCTCGATCCGCATCCGGATCCTATATCGCACGGAAAAGTATTAATGTATATGCTAGTTTCCCTCGCCCAAAACGAAAAGGAGAACAGGCTACAACCAAAGACTTAGCGGGTAGAAGACTTCGTACGCGAAACTATGAAACCAAAAGGCCAGGTGTTATTGCTCCAACTTACCAACCTTATTACGGCAGGAAGAAAAACGTTGGCGATCGTCCATATAAAGGTCCTGCTGCCGGAAGCTATCGATCGGCCACCCGATCTGGTGAGCGAGCATGGAGAGGAGACGTTACTGGCCGACCAGTGCGAGGAAGAAATTATTCTAGTAAGCGTACCGTAGAGGGTATGCCCATGTTACCCCCTAGAAGATTAAAAGATCGCTCGGGCGATCGCCCATATCGTGGAGCTATTCCTGGAGTAGGGTATAAGTCAGCAACACGATCAGGAGAAAGTAGACCAGGATTAAGTGCACTTCCGGCCAGAGCTCCGGGCATTGGTGCAAGGGGCGTTGGAAACTATCAGGGAAACATGCGAGTTCGGCAGCGCATGAGCGACCAAGGTGAAGGTTTTTCAGGAGGGATAAAAACTCGCAGGCCACTTAAAGGAGGAGGAAGTGTAAGTGGGAAATTATGGAATAATGATGGTCAGGCTATTTCTGTGCGTACACCTAAACAAGGTGCGGCAGCGGCTACTTTTCAAGGTAATACTAAAGTAGTGAGGCGCATGACCGATCAAGGAGAAGGATTTTCGGGTTCTATAAAAACCCGCAGACCACTTAAAGGTGGAGGAAGTGTAAGTGGTAAATTATGGAATAATGATGGTCAACCTATTTCGGTACGTACACCAAAACAAGGTGCGTTAGCGGCTACTTATCAAGGTAATACTAAAGTAGTAAGGAGCATCACCGATCAAGGTGAAGGATTTTCGGGTTCTATAAAAACCCGCAGACCGCTAAAAGGCGGAGGAAGTGTAAGTGGTAAATTATGGAACAATGATGAAACGCCTATTGCTGTGAGACCACCATCTGTAGGAGCAGAAAAGGCAGGGCAATACACCGGCAACATTCCCATCCACGATAGAAACGCTGGGCTCAGAGATCAGGGTGAGGAGTTTACCGGTTATAAAAGATTGAAAAAATTTAGAAAGGATTATATCCAAAACCCGAATGCCTCCGAAGAATCGATCGTTAAGCAACGACCACATAAATCTACCTATCAGGTTGCAGGCTTACAGGTAAAAGTAAAGGAACGCGAGAGTGGTATTAAACCGGGTTCTCCAGAAGGAGTACTCCCCACACTAAAACCTTCTAAATCTACAATACGTGCAAGTGAATATGCCAGTGGAGTAAAACGCGATTGGGATTATATTCGAAATCCGAGTAGTTCTTCTGAAGCATTAAGGACGCGAGAACCAGGAAAGGCATTTGGGAAATCAACCGATTATCAGGGAAACATTAAAATGCAAAAGTTTACTCTGTATGAGAAAAACAGATCGCTTCACCCCGATGCTAAGTTTGTGCGTCTTAACAAAAATAATGTGCCCGAAGAAAAAGACTTGTTAACGAACTTTAAACTATGGTGGGCTCGTTTATTTAAGAAACAAGAAAACCAACCTGATCATTTAAAAGAAAAGGGGAATAAACCCAGATACGATAAAGGTGAGATTGGATTGTGGTATGATTAGCAAATGAATGGCGATGAATTGGGTTCCCTTAAAAACAACTGATCAGATTGAAGCAATTCAGCAAGAATCAAAAGAGTTTACCGTATTAATCTTTAAGCACAGCACCAGATGCTCCATTAGCCAAACAGCGCTAGACAGACTGGAGAGAAATTGGAATGATGAAGAAATGGCTACCATTAAGCCTTATTTTTTGGATTTGATTTCTTTCAGGGACATCTCCAATCATATTGCCGATTTCTTTCAAATCGAACACGAATCACCGCAGGTATTATTGATTAAGAATGGAAGTGCTTTTTATGATTCGTCTCATTTTAACATCGATTATCAAAAAATTAAAGACGTTGTTTATCAGTTGAAGTAAAAGTCTACACCAACTGGTTGTAATAACTTCTTCTTTCTATTTGCGTTAGGTTTTTAATATTTTAATTTTAACAGCAACATTTTAGTTTGGCATGAAGCGGCTCAGAAACAAAGTTCTCCTACCCATAACTTTACTACTCAGTAGTTATGTTGCTTTTGCCCAAACGCAAGACAGTTATGAGTATCAATCAGAATTTACGTGGGGTATAAATAAAAACACCTCGAGTGGATTGATAGGCGGATTAGTCTTTAAAAAAGCCAGGAAATTAAACGATCGCGTTCTAGAGACTTATGGGCTAGAGGTTATTAACGTAAAGCACCCGCAGGAGCGAAGGAGGGTATCTGACCGTACGGGCAATTCATGGCTTTTTGGAAAAGCAAACTACCTCTACACCTTTCGATTACAATATGGTCGTGATGTGATTCTATTTAAAAAGGCTCCTCAACAAGGCGTGGAGGTTAAGGGAGTGCTGGCTGCTGGACCATCTTTAGGAATAATTGCTCCCTATTATGTAGAGTACTTTATGTCGAATAATGAGCGTCAAACAGTAACGGGTCAGTATAATAGTAGTATTAACACGGGTCAAATATTAGGCTCAGGTCGAATTTTCGAAGGAATAGGGCAATCTGATTTAGCGATTGGTGCCAATTTAAAAGCTGCGCTTAATTTTGAGCTGGGCACCATGAAAAGCAGTGTAACTGGTTTTGAGGCTGGTTTTTTATTAGATGCTTACACGAGAGAAATTGAAATGATGCCCTCAACCAAAAATTATGCGGTGTATCCTACACTCTTCATTACACTATTTTACGGAAGTAGACGCTAGCCGTAAAAAATTTCATTTTAAAATGTGACGTTTTTCTATATTTGACATTCTATTGCAAAACTTTTGAACCTATGGAACCGAAGAAGACAGAAAAAGCAGACTTAACCAGAAAATCATTCTTATTTTTCAATATAGGGCTGGTTTTTAGTTTACTACTAGCCATTACAGCCTTTACTTACCGCGTATATGATGATACATCGGTAAAAAATTTAGGTGATGATCAGGCCATTATTGATGAGATCATGGAAGTGCCTCCTACTGATCAGTTACCACCACCACCACCTAAAATTCAACAGCCTCAAATTATTGAAGTGCCTGATGAGAAAAAAATAGAAGAGGAGATTGATATTAACATGGATACGGAGGTTCAGGAAGACACTAAAGTAGCCGAAATTACGATCGTTCAAGAAGAAGAAAAAGAAGATCCAAACCAGATTTTCTTGGTAGTAGAAGAAACAGCAGCTCCAATTGGTGGAATGCCAGCTTTTTATGATTTCATTGGTAAAAAAATGAAGTATCCGGCACAAGCTAGAAGGATGGGTATTGATGGTAAAGTTTTCGTTGAATTCGTAATTGAAAAGGACGGAACCATTACAGATGTAAAAGCCATTAAAGGTATCGGTGCTGGTTGTGATGAAGAAGCTGTTCGTGTTGTGCAAAGTGCACCAAAATGGAAGCCAGGCAAGCAAAGAGGTAAGCCAGTTCGTCAGCGTATGGTGTTGCCAATTGCTTTTAAACTAGGATAGTTAGTTCTACATCATTAAAAATAGTAATGAAAGCCCCGGCAAGTTGTCGGGGTTTTTTATTTAAAGAGGATACCAAGTATAAAACCTCCGACAATAATAAATGGAGGAGGAATCTTAGTAAACGCTAACAGGCAGAATGTGCCAATAGTGGTGCCGAAATTTAGTGCTGTATTATCTAGAGGTTGAAATAGAATTATGGCCGCTGCGGCAACAAGCCCAGAACTGGCAGCGGTTAACCCCTCAATAGAAGCGCGTACTCCACGATATTTTTTAAGACTTCCCCAAAAGCGTATAACAAAGAAAATTAGAAAAGTGCCTGGAAGAAATATTCCGGCTGCGGCCATTAAGGCTCCCAAAATTTGACCGCCTACTCCATAGTCCTGCATAGCCAATGCTCCGATATAAGAGCTAAACGAAAACACAGGCCCGGGTAATGATTGCGCCAACGCATACCCCGATAAAAACTCTTCTGAAGTAAGGTATTGCTTGGGTGCATACTGAACAAACTCGGTATAAAGAAGCGGTGTTAAGGTTTGCCCACCTCCAAAAATAAGACTGCCATTTCGATAAAAATTTTCGAATAAGCGTACAGGTAGTGCTTTCGTAATAAGTCCTAAGGCTGCGGCAAAAACCAACACACCAATCCACAGCAAAAAATTAGACCACGGTATCTCAATCTTTTTCTTCTGTTCCTTGGGTTGCGACTTATACTTCAGCGCAGTAATTAATCCGGCACATAACAAAATGGCAGGAAATATATATGGTGTTTGAATGAAGTAAGAAGCAACTCCGGCCATAATCATTATGGCAATACCAGTTTTGGTATAGATGGTTTTTAAACTGATCGAGTACGCACCATAACTCACAAAGCCAACCGCCATAGGCTGAATAAATCGGGTAAATGCCAGCGATAAGTTTTTTTCTTGAATGTTAGCCATCAGAATGGCTGCAACAGTCATAATAGATACTGCTGGAATGATCCAAACCAGAAGAGTAAGGTACGCTAAGTTGGGGCCACCTATTTTGAACCCAACAGCAGTTAAGGTTTGTGTTGATGATGGGCCAGGAAGTATCTGACAAAGCGAGTTAAGCTCCATCAATTCTTCTTCTGAAAGATACCCTCGCTTCTTAACTAACACCCTATGAAAATGCGCAAGATGTGCCTGAGGCCCACCAAAAGTGGTTAAGGCAAGTGTTAGTACATCGCGTAGAAATATGTAATATCGAACACGTTTAATCACGGTGCTACCACGCTATTTCTTTAGTCCGATTTCGCGTAGCCGTTGATCTAAAAATTCTCCGGCAGTAATATCTTCCCAACGTTTTGGTTCTTCGGCACTCACACAATCAGGGAGAGCAGCCAAACTCATTTCCGAACGTGGATGCATAAAGAAAGGAATAGAGTACCGTGGTGTATTCATTAAGTGTCTCGGTGGATTTACAACTCGATGAATAGTCGATTTTAATTTTTTGTTCGTTAATCGCTCAAGCATATCGCCAACATTAACTACCAGTTGATCGGGTAAGGCGGTTATGGGTATCCACTTCCCATCTCTGCGCAAAACTTGCAGTCCATCAGCGCTAGCACCCATGAGCAATGTTATGAGGTTTATATCGCCATGCTCTGCGGCTCTAACGGCATCTTCAGGAACTTCAGTTGGATTTTCAATTGGGAAATAATGAATAGGTCTGAGAATACTATTTCCATTTTTAATTTTATCGTCAAAATAATTTTCGGGTAGGTTCAGATAAAGGGCAATGGCTCTTAGTATGTAGGTGCCTGTTTTTTCTAATGCACGATATACATCAATAGAGACTTGTTTAAATTCGGGTACTTCGTTAGGCCAGATGTTAGGTGGATATCCTTCCGCTTGTTGTTCTGATTCGGATAGTTCCTGGCCGACATGATAAAACTCTTTTAAGTCACCGGTATTTCTTCCCTTGGCATGTTCTTTTCCTTTACCAGTATATCCGCGCTGTCCGGCTAAATCAGTTCGTTCGTTTTTAGCTTTAACTTCGTCAGGTAGCGCAAAATACTTTTGTATAGCATCATAAAGTTGTTGTTGAAGATCACTTGGTAAGTAGTGATTACGAACAGCCACAAAACCAATGTTGGTATAGGCCATCCCCAGCGCATGCACGAAGGCTTCTTTTTTAGTGGGGTCACCACCATAGAAATCCGCTAAATCAAGTGAGGGTACTTCATCATATAATACTTCTTCCATACGATGTGTTAATAGTGAGTTATTCAGTTTAAGTGAAGCAAGCTAAATAATTTTGGGTAAATTTACTGCTGATCAAAATCAGGTTATCATGAAATAGCCATGCAGTGCCTGTGCCCACAGGCATGATAATAAGCTTGGCATATTCCATGTGACAACTAAAAAACAAATTATTAACACATGAAAACTTCACGTAGAAAATTTATTGAAAGTACCGTTAAGACCTCGTTGTTTACAACGGTGGCATCACCGATGTTCATAAACATAGCTGTGGGTTGTAGTAATAAATCAGATAAAGTTGAAAATGATAATATCGATCAGACAACCGGATTAACCTTTACACAGCAAAAGTTGGGTTATGATTATGCTGCACTCGAACCCTTTATCGATGCGGCTACTATGGAGATACATTACACAAAACATCATACGGCCTACGTAAAGAATGCAAACGAGGCAGTTGTTGAAGATAAACTAGCGTTCTCTTCAGAAACTGAATTTTTTGATAACACAAGTAAACTATCTGCCAAGGCACGCAACAATGGTGGTGGTGTTTGGAACCATAATTTTTTCTGGCAAAGTATGGCACCGACTACCGGTGCTAATGAACCAACGGGTATAGTAGCAGAAGCGCTTCAAGGTGCATTTGGTTCGGTTGATAAATTCAAAGAACTTTTCACACAAGCTGCTATGACACGCTTTGGTTCTGGATGGGCTTGGTTGGTTAATGATAAAGGCCTTTTAGTAATCGGTTCGACACCAAATCAGGATAATCCGTTAATGGACAATAGTGAGATAAAAGGAATACCCATTTTAGCCATTGATGTATGGGAACATGCCTATTACCTAAAGTATCAGAATAAGAGGAACGAGTATATTGCGAATTGGTGGAATGTAGTAAACTGGAATGAAGTAGCCAGTAGGTTAACATAAGAGCAATTAATTAATGCATTACTACACGCAGCACTGCGATGGATTTTATCTCACCGAGATTTTCAATATGGTCTGCATAAAACTTAATTAGTAATTCAAGAATTTCTTTTCGCTGTTCGCTACTCATCGGTAGCGGCTCTTGATAATCAAGCTCAATTAAATTACCAAGTAAAACAGCTACTCTTCCATCTGTGATTCTCGGTCCTGTGATATCATCTAGATGATGCGCACCAAAACCTAAGTAGCGACTAAGTTTAATTAAGAATACTAAATGAAAATTTTCGGGTTTGTCTAAGGTGTCTAATATTATTAGCGAATCAATTAAAAAGGAACAAAGTTCTTCTGCGTGGCTTTCTTCTTTAATCGCTTTATTAACCACTTCGGTAATGAACATGGCAAGTGCCGATTTTCTAACATCAGCCTGTACAGTTTGATATGGGTACAAGCACTTAATTTCTTTAATACGATTTATGTTAGCGTGTTCCCGATAATACACTACTAAGTCAAGTAAGGTAAGGGGTTGATATAGGGCTATTTTATTTTTGCCTGATTTACTACGCACACCATTCACCATATAACTCTGTATACCGAAGCGATCGGTAAACATAGTTACAATAATGGAGGTCTCTCCAAATTTTGTAAACCGAAAGACAACACCTCGAGTTTTGTGTAACACACTTTAAAGGTTAATCAACCACAGCAATTTTACCTACGGTACGTTCATTTCCATCGGCAGTAGCGCAAAACACAATGTACATACCGGTAGATACTTTTTTGCCGGTATAGTCCATCACATTCCAAGAGGTAGATCCTCCATTAGCTTGCGTTTGCCAAACTAGCTTGCCACGAATGTCTGTAATTTTTACAACGGCATCTATCGGTAAACCATTAATACCTACTTCTCCGCGAAAGTTTTGTGTAACTGGGTTTGGAAATATTTTTACGGTATACGGTGCACTCGTAGCTACTGTAGCATTCGATCGATAAGAGATAATGCCTTCCGTGGTAGCGAAAAACACTTCTCCAGATGTTGGATCTACCTTGATAGATTGAATACCATTTGCTAATAAAGGACTATTTTCAATGGTAAAGTTTTGAATGAGTTCTTCACCGGTAGCATTAAACAACCATACGCCACGTTCTGTACCCATCCATTTTCGATTGCCTCCGTCAATAGCTAGTGCGGTAATACGATCTTCTTGCAAGAGAAATCGATTTTCAAAAATGGGTCTTATAGCATTTACCGATGTTCCAAAAAAATTGGTACCCGATAGAAAATAAGCAACGCCTCGGTCTGTACCTATCCAAACAGATCCGGTGCGATCAACGGTTATACTTCGTACGTTTCGAGAAGGTAATCCTCCTGCGCCTGGGGCATCCGTTAGATATCTGGATTCACCACTAAGTTTATTAAAAACCAATAAACCACCGCCCTGTAATGGATCAAGCACCATCCAAATATTTCCTGAAAAATCAATAGCCAGGTCAAGTGGATATTGGGCACTGTTGATGGGAAACGAAAAAGCCTCCCATACAGCGGTAGTTGTTAACAAATGAAGCGAAGAAGCGGCTCCATAATTCGCCACCCATGAGCCTTCTGGGGAATAAGCCAATGCGGTAACATTAACGGATCGCGTTGGGCTATTTGTATTAATTAGTGTGCTGTTTGTCTCATCGAATAAAGCAAGAGCACCTTGTTCATTTCGCTCTTCTATACCAAATCCAAAAGAAGAAATAGTGAATTTATTTTCGCTTGTTGATGCGATATCGGTGAGGTCTTCCATGACCGATTGACTCGTGGACCAACTACCTCGATCAAAAAAATCAATATAGCCAGGTAATCGGTTGGGTTGTCGGGCTACGGTAAATCCCCCAGAAAGGGCAACTAATTGTCCATTGATTAAAACTAGCCGAATGCTATTTGCTGCACGCGGGCCATTGGGAAGATAGCTTGAAAACGAACCTGTTACATTGGAGACTAGTCCATTTGTTCCATCACCTATCCATACTTCGTTTGTAGAAATTTTTGTTACTGTTTGTGGTTTGGTGAGTAGTGGAGATTCTATTTGCTCGAGGATATCCGAGTTATTGAGTGTCCATATTTTGTTTTCGGCTAGAATAAATAGACTGGATGTGGATGCTATTAAATTTGTAAAAGACGAACCTTGAAAAACATCTTGGAGTATCCACGAACTTTGAGAATTTTTATAGATGCCTAAATTATTGAGAGTAGCATACACTGCATTATTAAAAGTTGCTATCTGAAGTACCTCTGCATCAAAGTCATTGCTGTCTTCCCGTTTCCAGTTGGCATAGTCTAGTAAGTTATCCGATAAACGACCTGCTATAATTCCTTTTGCGGTAGCGGCATAAATACTATCACCAAAAAAAGTAGTGGCATTAATTTTAAGTGTGCTTCCATTTCTACCCAAATCGCGCCAGGTTTCTTTTAAGTTGCTTCGTGTTAAGTCAAAAATTAAAATTCCATAATCAGTCGATAAGTAGGCTAATCCTTGATGGGTGGTTATGTGATTAATTTTTTTTGAGCCAGTTAGGGTTGATGTTTGTGTTGGCGAAAATGGAGTAATAGTGTTTTCCTTAACCACATCAAAGCGACCGTCTTCATAGGCAATAAGAAGTTGCTGTGTTGATTCATGATAAGCTAGTGCCGAGATACCAACTGTTGTAAGCCCGTTTAATTTGGTTAGCGTTGATAAACTATTTTCTGTTTTATCAAAAACAACAAGTCCATGTCGTGAAGCTCCAAATATTTTTTGACTGCTGTGAGTAATATGTTCGATGCTTGCATAGGAGATGTGCGTTCGCCATTCTCCAATGGGGATATCGCCTTGTGCGCATAGTGTTATGGTTGTTACTATCCAAAGCACAGTGAGTGAACCTGTATAGAGCATGGCTAACGGTAGTCGTAAAAAAAAGAAGATAATGTTGTGTTTCATTTTTTGCGTAAACTCATTCCCTCATTAAATGCTTTTCGGTTGCGAGCCTCATATTCGTTCTTTTCACCTAAGAGTACTTGTTCATCATTTTGAATAAGGCGATAAGAGAACGATGCCAGTTCACCACTTTGTGCACAGATTGCATGCACTTTGGTAACAAATTCTGCAATGGCCAATAAGTATGGCATGGGGCCAAAGGGTTTACCTTCATAATCCATATCTAAACCAGCAATAATTACACGCTTCCCGCTATTGGCTAACGTATTACAAACTTCTACTATAGCGTTGTCAAAAAACTGAGCCTCATCAATACCTACTACATCACAATCGCGAGCTAGTAAAAGAATATCATTGGCAAAATTTACCGGAGTAGATCGAATGCTATTTTCGTTATGCGAAACGATTTGTTCGTGGTGATAACGTTTGTCGATGACAGGTTTAAAAATTTCAACTTTTTGCTTGGCGATAATTGCTCGGTTCAGTCTTCGGATAAGTTCTTCTGTTTTGCCAGAGAACATGCAGCCGCAAACAACCTCTATCCATCCAGACCGTTGTACCTTTCTTCCTAAGTGGGGCTCAATAAACATGGGCTAAAAATAGCAAGACTTTTAGACAACCAGCACGGTGCTGCCTACATCGAATACTTCAAGTGCGGAAGTTTTCCCTCCTCGGGTACCTCTAACATAACATCGCCATGAATAATTACTTGGCAAGCAAGCCGTTCGGTTGGTTTTAAGGCACCTTGCTCAACGTACCGCTCCTCGGCAGGTGTTAAGGGCGCTAAGTTTTCGTGTCCGGATAAAATACGTGCTTTGCATGTGGTGCATCGCCCTTTACCACCACAGGCATGCATCCAATCCAAGTGATGATCTTGTAAAATGTGCAACAGGGGACTTGTTAAATTAGCGGTATTAATTTCACGATTAAAGAGATTTCGTATCATAATTTTTGCCATAGTACGTTAATCAAAGGTTACTGTGCACATTGTTTAATATCCATTAACTTTATAGCCACTTAATTATTACTAAGATAACAACTGCATGGACGAAAAGATTAGCCTTGAAGCCATTGCCCTTTACGGGGATGCTTATGCCGAAAAAGTACTCGATGGTTTTTTCTCGACTAAGGATAACATTACGGGTACAGAAATACTTTCCTTGTGTGATGTTAAGCAAGTAAATTTTTTTGTGATCAGCGAGCTTTTTAAAAGCTGGAAGGAAGAGAATAAGAAATTAAAGAGCCATTACTTTAATTACGAAAGCCCGGAGGTACAGGAGGCAATGGAAAACCTGATGAGTGTACTATCAAAGAATATTTCCATCGATAAAGCACATTTTAGTCCGTTGTTAAAAAGAGCAGTAAGTCAAGCTTTGCTTGTCATTTTCGATCCGTATGATTTTTTCTCGATCATAATTGCCGGTAAAAACAACAAACTGGAAGCCGCATCATTTAGAGAGGAGATTAAATACTTAAAAGTAAATAAGGCTCCGCTTGAACGAATGTTGCAAAAGCTAGATGAAAAGGGTGTTAATGAAATTTCGGGTAATGAGGCATTTGGTGTTTTAGATCAAATACTGGAAGAGGTAAACTTTACGCCCGAAGATGTAGATGACTACATTGAAAAATTCTCGGCTATTATTCCACTTGATCCTAATACGTTTTATGTTTCTAAAACAACAGAAACGATAAGCGCAGTTTTACCAACACAAGCTCCAGCGATTAACAAACCAAAAGTAGAGATAGAAGAAGTAAAGGAAAGCAATACTGTCGCAGTAGTTGAGCCTGAACCAACAAGAGTACCTCAGCAACAGCCTCGCACTTCACCACCACCTGTAGCAAGGGCTGCAGCTACGGTTAATGAAAGTTTATCGCGAGAACCAA
This sequence comes from uncultured Chryseolinea sp., assembly GCA_964397805.1. Lineage (GTDB taxonomy): Bacteria > Bacteroidota > Bacteroidia > Cytophagales > Cyclobacteriaceae > Chryseolinea. The sequence continues at coordinate 18,920 of CAYNKN010000006.1, forward strand.
GACCTACGTTAGTAGATAAATTTAACAAGATCAACAGCATTAAAGAGTGCCTTACTATTAATCAGAAATTCATGTTCACGAAAGTACTCTTTCATGGCGACTTTGAATTGTTTAGCAAAGCTATTGAACAGCTCGATCGATACGATACCCTAAAGGCTGCGTTACGCTACATCGAAGATGAACACGCTACTACCTGGGATACCGACAGCGAGGAGTTTCACGAGTTTATGGAGTTAGTAGAAAAACGTTTTGCCTAAACTACATTCTTTCTAGTACCTGCATACGGTGCGCATCTAACTTCAATAAAATAAACAGTAAGGAAGTGTAGGCTAGTAAACCAGATCCTCCATAACTAAAAAAGGGAAGCGGAATACCAATTACCGGAAAAAGGCCGATGGTCATACCAATGTTTACAGAAAAGTGAAAGAAGAAAATGCACGCTACTGAATAACCGTATACTCGGGCAAATCTATTTTTTTGACGCTCTGCCAGAAAAATAATGCGTAGCATAAGTGCAATAAATAAAGATACAATAAGCAGACTTCCCAGCCAGCCATGTTCTTCACCAATGGTGCAAAAAATAAAGTCTGTGCTTTGTTCAGGCACAAAGTTAAATTTAGTTTGTGTTCCTTTTAAAAATCCTTTGCCCCCAAAACCACCGCTACCAATAGCAATTTTCGATTGCGTAACATTCCAGCCAAATCCTAACGGATCGGCTTCCGGATTGATAAGTGCTTTAATCCGATTTTGTTGATGCGGCTTTAATACATTGGTAACAACGTAGTCAACACTTACAATTACACCACACAATACTATCGCACCCATTGTTAGTAAGGCAATGCGTTTGAATTTTTTCTTGCCGAGAATAATGGTGATGATGAGGATAACACCGATACCCGTAAACAGGTAGTACTCATTAACTAGTAAAGTAAGAATAAAAATAATGGCTGATATCACACCAACGATAATGAGAAAAGGTGACATGCCTTCTCTAAAAAAAACTAAGGTAAATACCGTAAATACTAATGCTGTACCGGTGTCTTTTTGAAGAAGGATTAATAGTATCGGAACACCAATCAATACAAAAAGGATAAGCTGATTGCGCAAGTTGTCGATACGAAAACCAACGGAACCCATATACTTGGCCACGGCTAATGCAGTTGCAATCTTGGCAAACTCAGAAGGCTGTACGCCAAAGGCACCAATACCCAGCCATGCTTTGTTACCCCCAACCTCTTTACCTATAATGGGAACCAACAATAATAATATAAGTATTGCACCATAAATAATATATGCAAAGGCTTCATAGAAGCGCATATCAATAATGAGAATGGCGAGAATAATAAGAATCGCTAAACCAATAAAGAGTAATTGCTTTCCGGAATTTAAGGTTAAATCAAAAATGGATTGATTCAACGCCTCGTCATAGGTAACCGCAAAAATGTTAAACCACCCTAATAATACAATACTCATGTAAAGTAGTATGGTGGGCCAATCCATTTTGTTTGATAGATTTGCTTCTTGTCTCATGGCTTAGTCAAGAAATTTTCCGCGTAGTACATACTCTTCTATATGTGGGCGTTTTGTGCCACCCAACAAATATTTTTCAATCATTAAACTCGCCATCGAGGCAGCAGCACGTGCGCCTTGACCAGAATACTCTACATATACCGAAACTGCAATTTTAGGATTCTCTTTAGGAGCAAAGGCAATGAATACGGAATGGTCGGGTCTTGGTTCATTTTGTACAGAGCCAGTTTTACCGCAAACAATAATATCTTTTAATTGGGCACGGTACTGCCCGGTGCCAGCTTCTACAACACGCTGCATAGCATCCACGGCTACTTTAAAGTAAGTTGAGTCGATAGTAGTGTAATGCTTCTCTTGAAATTGAGGAAGTGGTTTGCCACTATCTCCAATAGATTTAATGAGGTGTGGAGTAATAAAATATCCACGATTAGCGACAGTAGCCGCAAAGTTTGCCATTTGTAACGGTACTACTAAGTTTTCCCCTTCGCCAATAGCAATGGAATAAATGTTAGAAAACTTCCAGGGTCTTCCACGGTATGCCCTATCATAGTAAGCTGGGCTAGGTACAAGTCCACCTTTTTCATTAGGTAGATCAATACCTAACGGCTTGCCTAGACCAAAACTAGAAATGTGTCTTGTCCATTCGGCCAATCCAATTCGCGTATCATCAAACGGATTATTGGAAGCCCCTTGATTGAGCATTCTGCGTAACACATCGCGAAAGTAAGGATTGCATGAATTGGTAATAGCACCTCGCAAATCTTCATTGGTATGCGCCCCATGACAATTAATAATAGATCGATCGCAACGAATACGTGTCTCTTCGGTAATAACACCTTCTTGCAGCGCCACCATGGCTTGTGCTATTTTAAAAATAGAACCCGGACGGTATTGCGCCATAAGCGGCCGATTAAATAATGGTTTGTTAGTGTCACCGCTAATTAACGCATAATTAGAACTGTAGCGTTTGCCGGTAAGTAAGTTGGGGTCGTAAGAGGGACCAGAAACCATCGCTAGAATTTCACCAGTTGCAGGTTCAATGGCGATAATACTTCCCGATTTTCCTTGCATCAAAAATTCGCCATATTTTTGAAGCTCTAGATCAAGCGTGCTTACTAAGTCTTGGCCGGGTATAGATAGTGTATCAAAGTCACCGTTTTTAAAAGAACCTTTTTCAATACCATTTACATTTCTAAGTTTAAAGCGTACGCCTCGTTGTCCGCGTAAATACGATTCGTAAAATGCTTCGATGCCGCTTTGCCCAATGTAATCGCCTTGTCTATAAGTTCTATTTTCGTTTCGCGCTAACCGATCTTTAGAAATTTCACTTACATAACCAATGGCATTAGCGGCAACTTGATCAATATATGCACGTGTACTTCTGGCTTGAATATAGAATCCATCGAATTCATCGATGTGATCTTGAATGCGTGCGAAATCTAATGTTGATAATTGAGCTAAAAAGAGTGTTGGTTTTACAGGTGAGTACTCACGTCTGGCTCTTAACTCTTTAAATTTTAGTCGTAGCTCTTCGCGGGTAAGTGAAAATACTTCGCAGAACCTGGCGGAGTCAAGACTTTTTACTTCTTTTTTAATAATGTGCAGATCAAATTCAGGTGTATTGTAAACCAAGAGTTTTCCATTTCGATCATAGATTAGTCCGCGCACCGGATAATCTGTTTGTCGTAAAATGGCGTTGCTATCAGCCAGTTGTGCATACCGATCATCTAATACCTGTATAACAAATAGTTTGATCAGGAATATGATGCCAACGAGCACAATCACCAATTGAATAATTTCTTTACGCCCCTCGTTCATGCGTTGATTATCAGGCTAAATTTTTTTAGAGAAATACTACCTGGCCTTTCGGCTGGGAAATAAAAATTGTGCGATTAAAATCGCCAACAATGTAAATACCGTACTGGCTATTGCTTTCAGTAAGGTAAACCAAAACATTTCTACTCCACCTACTTCTAGAAAGAACAAGGTTAAGTGATGTAAAAATACAAGCGGGGAGGCATATACCACAAACCATTGTAATCCGTTTTGCGCCAGTGAAGGAATAGCGCTGGTATCATAACCTCCCTGTGGTGTTAAATTTTTGAGCCAGTAATTGCGCACATACATAATAAGCACACATGCAAAGGCATGTAAACCCAGACTTTCATAAAACATATCTACCGCGAAGCCCAGCACAAAACCAACACCCATAAGCATCATGGGGTTTGTTTCTACCGGAAGGAGTAACAAAAAAGCGATGTATAAAAAGCAAAAGGCAGTATGAAAGAGCACTACATTTTGTAAAATCATTACCTGATAAAGCAGATAAACGAAGAACGATATAAGTTGTAAAATACTTACTCTGCTCATCGCTCTGATTTTAGGATAAATTGTTCTAACGAATCTTGTTCGTGCTTGAGGTTACTCTTGACTACAGAAACAAACGAAAGCTTACGAAAATCCTGACTGAGTCTCACCGTAATATCATAGAATAGCGCTTCATCGCGCAGATCAACCTCTTCGACAATACCTATCAAAATACCTTCAGGGAAAACAGCATTGTAACCCGATGTAACTACCGAGTCGCCCGCCAGAGGCTTAACATGTCGAGGGATATATTTAAGATCAACCACTTGCGGGTTAAGCCCATTCCATTGTACGGAGCCAAAATGACCTGTGCGTTCTAAAGTAGCCGAAACCATTACTTCAATGTGCAGCAGCGAGGTGATAACACCATAATGGGTGGATACACTTTTAACTTTGCCAATAGCACCCATCGTGCTGATCACGGCCATGCCAGGCGCAATACCATCTTGCGAACCTTTATTGATGGTGATGAAATTCTTAAAGCGATCTACCTGATTGTTAACAACCTTTGCACTAATAAAATCAAAGCGACTTATTACAGCTGAATCAACAGCTAAAGTATCTGGGTAATAGAAAGTGGCTTGGTTTTGTTTTTCTAATGCTTGCCGCAAAGCAGCATTCTCTTCGGCCAACGTTTTGTTTACATCGCGCAACTGAAAGTAGTCGCGTATGCTCTGCGAGAAATCATTAACCGAGGCCACCATAAAATTAGATGAATTGAAAAAGCGGGCACTTTGATAGTGATTGTTTTGTACCAGCAGCCAAAAGCAAAAAGCCTCTAAAGCTAAAAAGGTAAAGAAAGCCCGGTTTTGGAAAACAAATAAAAAGAGCCTTTCCATGGCTTATGTCATCAACACAGCCCTGAATTGTTGAATGTTTTTTAACGTCTGGCCCGTGCCACGAACAACTGCGCGCAACGGATCGTCTGCCACATGTATGGGTAATTTTGTTTTTAACGCTAGTCGTTTATCCAAGCCACGCAGTAATGCACCACCACCGGTTAAGTAAATACCGCGTTCATAAATATCAGCCGATAATTCTGGCGGTGAAGTTTCTAGTGCCTTTAAAACTGCTTCTTCTAATTTTGATACGGATTTATCTAACGCAAAGGCAATTTCTGAATACGATATTTTGATGGTCTTTGGAATACCAGTCATTAAATCACGTCCTCTGATTTCATAATCATCGGGGCCTTCATCTAATTCGGTTAGGGCAGAGCCAACTTCAATTTTTACACGCTCGGCAGAGCGTTCACCAATAAGTAGATTGTGTTGGCGTCTCATGTAATCAAGGATATCGCGATTAAAAGTATCGCCCGCTACACGGATAGATTGATCGCAAACAATTCCCGATAGGGCGATCACAGCAATATCAGTGGTACCACCACCAATATCAACAATCATATTTCCAATGGGTTGTTCAATATCAATGCCTGTTCCGATAGCCGCAGCAATCGGTTCGTAAATCATGTATACTTCTTTCGCTCCGGCATGTTCTGCCGAGTCGCGAACGGCACGTTTTTCTACTTCAGTTATTCCAGAGGGAATACAAATGACCATGCGGTAAGATGGTGGAAACAATCGCTTGCCGGTATCAATCATTTTAATAAGCCCACGAATCATCATTTCCGCTGCTTGAAAGTCGGCAATTACACCTTCTTTAAGTGGCCGAATTGTTTTGATATGATCGTGTGTTTTTTCGTGCATTTGCATGGCCTCGCGACCAATAGCCAATACCTTGTTTTGTACTTTGTCGATCGCGATGATAGAAGGTTCATCGACCACAATTTTGTCTTTGTAAATAATGAGAGTGTTTGCAGTACCTAAGTCGATCGCGATGTCGCTGGTGAAGAAATCAAAAAATGCCATGTATATAGTTTGCCAATAAGGTTAACAGATGCAGGTAAAATTGCATCTAATTTATCAATTAAATGATTAACGGATCAAAAATGTAAGTTTTTTAGGAGGTTGCGAAATTTTTCATCGCTCACCACGAACGGCTCAAAGAATAAATCGATGAGCTTGGCTCAACAACACTAATGCTTAAAGTGGCGAATACCCGTAAAGACCATAGCCATATCGTGCTGATCGCAGAAGTTTATAGAGTCTTGATCTTTCACTGAGCCTCCCGGTTGTATTACGGCACGCACTCCTTGTGCATGTGCAATCTCTACGCAATCGGGAAATGGGAAGAAAGCATCAGAAGCCATTACGGCACCTTGCAATGAAAAGCCAAAAGCAGCTGCTTTATCGATAGCTTGTTTCAGAGCATCTACACGCGAGGTCTGACCAACACCACTCGAAAGTAGTTGACCATCGATCGCTAATATAATCGTGTTTGATTTTGTGTGCTTACAAATTTTACTCGCAAAAAGTAGTGCTTTTATTTCTTCTTGTGTGGGTGCTTTTTTAGTCACGGTTTTTAAATCGGCCAGGCTGTCGGTTTTTAGATCTAAGTCTTGAACGATCACACCATTTAAAATACTCTTGCTTTGTTTGGTTTCCGTAAGCTGCTTTTTTTGAAGCAAGATCATTCGGTTCTTTTTGCTCTTTAACAAGGTTAAGGCATCATCTGCATAGGCAGGAGCAATCAAAATCTCAAAAAAGAGTTTGTTGATTTCTTCTGCCGCTTCCAAATCAATAGGTGTATTTGTGGCAAGTACTCCGCCAAAGGCTGAGAGTGTATCAGCTTGAAAAGCTTTTAAGTAAGCTTCCTTAACAGATGTGGCAGTAGCTACTCCACATGCATTAGTATGTTTTATTATTACAAATGCGGTTTCATCGGCAAACTCTTGCACCAAATTAACAGCCGCGTCAACATCAACCAGGTTATTGTATGAGAGCTCTTTACCATTCAGCTGATCAAACAGTCCATCTAAATCGCCATAGTATGTACCTTGTTGATGTGGGTTTTCACCGTAGCGAAGGGTTCTTCCGTTTTGAATACTTTGCTTAAAGGTTGGAAAGTTGAATTCGCCATTAAAGTATTGAAAGATAGCGGTGTCGTAATGTGAGGTAATATCAAATGCTTGCGCTGCAAAATACTTACGATCGCTGAGTGTAGTAGTACCTTTGTTGGCTTGAAGTAAATCAACCAATGATTGATATTGATTTCGAGATGAAACGATCAGCACATCATTGAAATTTTTAGCGGCTCCGCGAATAAGGGAGATACCACCGATATCGATTTTCTCGATGATGTCTTCTTCACTTCCTCCTGCTGCAACGGTTTCTTCAAATGGGTAAAGATCAACAATGACTAAATCAATAGGGGCAATATTAAACTCTGCCGCTTGTGAAACATCAGTGGTGTCATCTCGCCTATACAGTATGCCACCAAAGACTGCGGGGTGTAATGTTTTTACACGTCCACCAAAAA
>CAYNKN010000007.1:0-11717 GCA_964397805.1 uncultured Chryseolinea sp.
TTGAAATCCCCTAGTTTTCCTCATCCAGTAGTTGAGCGTCATTTAAAACGGTCTCTGAAGTCTTGATGCTTACAGTATCTAGTAAAATGGAATCCCAGCCCTTCTCCCATGCCTTTTTGTTAGTACTAATTGCTGCATTAACTTTTTGAATGAACATCCAACATGTGCTTTGCCTGATCTTTAGTTTTTGCGAGAGGCTTACTGAAGTTATTTTACCTCGGCTTGAGAAGATCAAGAAGATAGCATAAAAGGCTTTGTCTAAAGGTATTTTACATTTGTGGAGCAAGGTAAAAGCAGTTGCTGTCTCTTCGTATCGGCATTTTGTGCAGCGTCTGGAATAGGGCGTTCGGCCAGCACAAAAAATATCATTCAGGCACTTTCGGCATGAATACACAACAGCCCATTTTTTTTGAGCCAAAAATTGAAGGCATGAATCTTGATCAGGATATAGCTTTATGAACTCTTGGTAGTCAACTGCTTTTGATAGTATACGCGCCTCAGTGATACTTTTTATGTTACTTTTTAGTGCCCAATTATCAAGATCTAGTTTTTCGTTAAGTTTATTAATTTTATCGGCCTGCTCGAGTAGTTTTTCATTAACATACTTCAGTTCTTCATTTTGATCAGCGATAATTTTATTTTGCTCAATTATTTCTTTTGAGCGCCTTTGTACTTCTAACTCTAAAGCGGTGTTGAGTTGATCTTTTAAATGTTGATTTTCTTCCAGTTGTAAAACTAGTTTACGTTGTGCTTCCTGACGCGATTTAAGTTGGTGAAGTAACTTTTCTTGTGCTTTAAATCGTAATGTTTTAAACTCCTGAATGCGCTCTCCCAATGCGTATGATAGTATGGCCATCTCAACAGCAAATCCTATGTATAAGCTGTAGTATGTAAGGGGTGTGTTAAGGATATTAATACCTGCTTTTCGGAAAATAAGAAATATAATTCCGATTATAACAAATGAATGTGCAGCTACAAAATACTTGGCAGAACGAGAACCTTTAGTCCACAGATAAATACCTGCGCCATATATCGTAATAAATGGTAAAATAAAGAAGCGATAGTCTGCTGTTGAACTAGTTATAATAGCAAAAGCGAAAAAGTATAATACGCAGATTAAAATAATAGCTATAAGGTAGCGTGATGCCTTTGGGAAATAGTTTTGAAGCTTTAGAAATCGATTTGAGTATAAATAAAAGGAGATTACTAATAGTGCCGGGGAGTATGAGGTTACCCACTTGTTGAGGAGTGGAAATTCTGGCCAGTAAAATTCAAATCCTAATGCATCTTCGCTTAAAAATAAAAGCGAGCACCCAATCAGGTATATGGCATAGTAGAGATATACGCGTTCACGCAAAAAGAAAAATATAATGAAATTGGTTATGATTGTAATAATAACTAGCCCATAAAATAGGCCCAGAAAATGATATTCTGTTTTTGCATGTGAGATAAAATTATTCTCAGTGCGAAGTTTGAAAACGAAACTGGTTTTGGTAGATGAATTTATTCGAATGAGAAAGTCGCTTACTCCAGTATGCTCTTTTTCTATTGGGAAAATAAAATTTTTAAACAAATAGTTTTTTGTGGTAAAGGGATAGTCCATGCCCATGGGATTCCACCGATGTATAAGAGTATCATTCCTGTATTGAAAGGCTTCAATGGAGTTAATGTGTGCATCCAGGAATTCTAAAAACCATTTTTCAGTATTACGCTTATTAATCTTAATGTGCACCCAATAGGTTGCGTTCGTGTTTTCAATATTTATTGCATTTCTAAGAGGTATTAATTTTTTTAAAGTAGTGGGTGTATAAATAATCTTATCGTTTGTACTTACAACGGTATAATTGTTTGGGTAGATTCGAAGATTATTAGTTTTTTCATTAAGATCTATTATTGGCTGCTCTGCCATAGTAGAGATGACTGCTGCCACTTGAAAGATAATAGTTACTATATAATGGTTGAAATGCATCGCTTCTATTTTATTTATTCCTTGCCTCTTCTTGTAGCATATAAATTAGTTACTGTAAGCTTTTTTAGCAGGTTTGCTAGGCTATTGATTTCATCGTTTAAAAATATTTAAAGCAGATCTTTCAGACTTTTTATAATAGAAGCTTAGCCTATTAATGATTTGGGCTGAAACGAGCAACTCAAGACTTCGTTACTTTACCTTAGTGTGTTAAGATATACAATTTATTTTCAATGATAGTAACATAGTCATCGCTCATATTGTTATGGCGATTTTTAATCAGCCCATAGGGGTATAAAGCCTTGCAAGAAATCAGATCGCATAGGAATATCTAAGTAGGGGTAGGTTACTTTAGAAAGGTATAGGCCTTGCGGGTAAGCAACATGGAAAGTTTTGGGAGGTTCTTTGGTGATCAGGTACTGTTCAAATTCATCAACGCTTAGTTCTTTTTTGCCAATCCGAATAAGTTTACCCACCAACAAACGAATCATTCTACCTAAAAATCGATTCGCTGAAATTTGGAACTTCAATCTGTCACCTTGTTCGTCTACTAATAAATACGCATCACTTACAAGGCAAAGGGTATGATCGTAGGTGTTGGGTGCTTTACAAAATGCACGGAAGTCTGAATAGTTGGGGAGTAGCGCAACTGCTTGACGCATACTATCTATATCCAGATTTCTTATGTCATAAAACGAACTCAACGTACTTAAGAATGGATCTTTATAGGTATGAATATAATATGAGTAAGTGCGTTGAGATACATCGAAACGAGCGTGATGATTTTCTTCTACCGGAATAATTTCAAAAACGGAAATATCTGCAGGTAATGCTTTGTTTATGCGAAATAGTAAATCGTAGTCCCACGAATGCTGAATATCGGCATGAAAAAAATACTGACTGGCATGTACTTGTGCATCGGTTCTTCCGCATCCCATAATGGAAGTAGGAGTTTTTAAAATGGTACTAAGTGTTGTTTCGAGTACTTGCTGTATGTTAGGAAGTTTGGGTTGTCGCTGCCAGCCGCGATAGGCATACCCATGATAACCGATATGAAAAAAGTAGCGCACGATAGTTTCTTATAAACCACGAAGGTAATCGATAAATACCTTTTGCCGACTTAGTGATCGCTAATACTCACCATTAATAGATAAGGTTTTTTATTCATATTTAAAATCTAGGCGCATTAAAATATCGGTCTGCGGGTCTGTACCTAATGTAAAGGTATGTTGGCCAAAGGCAGCAAGTCCAAGTTTTGTATAGAAATTCAGCGCGCGCGTATTATGCTCCCAAACGCCTAACCACAAATAAGTTTTATTCTTTTCGATGGCCATAGAAAGCACTTGTGTAAAGAGTTGTGTGCCAATTTTTTTTCCGATGTATTCTTTCGCTATATAAATGCGCTCTAGCTCTAGTCCGTTTTCTTCCTGAAATTCGGTTTGTGCATGACCGGTATTGATTTTAAAATAGCCAACGGTTTTACCGGCTACATTGACTAAGAAGAATGTTGAATGTGGATTGGTTAGTTCGCTTGTAAGTCTTACTAAATTGAACGCATTTTCGATATAAAGCCTCATGTTTTCGGGTGTATTGTATTCGGCAAAGGTTTCATAAAATGTTTGAGTGCTAATTTTTTGAAGGTCATTCAGATGAGCTACCGTAGCGTGGATTAAGTGTATATCAACCATCGTTTTAGCATGAAGTAGGAAATGAATATCCAATAATTTTTATTAGATAATACTTACAGGCACGAAGATATCACGGTGGAATAACAATTCCTTCTACCGGTGAATTTAAAAATGACTTGAATGGTTATTCGGTGAAGCAACTCACGTATTAAAATTTTTTACCCGTACTTGCGTTTTTATAGCATCATATTCTGAATTTCATTTATAGACTTGTGAATAAACTCGTTTCTTTTCTAAATCGATTTTTAATTTTTTTTAAACGTCAGTCGAGTCTTAAAAAACTCTTGGTAGTCGCGGGCAGTTTTGTTGGTTTCTTTCTGGTCGGTATGGTTTTGTTATTTATACTAGTGATGAGTGGCGCACTAGGTAAAATCCCTAATCGCGATGAACTCTTGGCTGTAAAAAACCCGGTAGCATCAGAAGTGTATAGTTCTGATAGTGTACTGTTAGGGCGATACTTTATTCAGGAGCGATCAGATATTCGATACGAGCAACTTCCTACACATGTGAGCAACGCTTTGCTGGCAACAGAGGATGTTCGGTTTTATGAACATGGTGGGATTGACTATCGTAGTTTGGGTCGTGTGTTTATTAAAAGTTTACTCCTTCAGCAAGAAACTTCCGGAGGAGGGAGTACGCTAACTCAACAACTGGTAAAGAATTTATTTCCGCGTAAGCGATATGTTTTTTTGTCGCTTCCCATTAATAAGCTACGCGAAATTATTGTGGCCAACCGATTAGAAAGTGTTTATAGTAAAGATGATTTGCTCATACTTTATTTAAACACAGTTCCATTTGGAGATAATACCTTTGGAATTGAATCGGCAGCGCAACGGTTTTTTTCGGTATCCACCAAACAACTTTCGGTCGATCAGGCGGCAGTATTAATTGGTATGCTCAAGGCAACACATGCGTACAATCCACGAATTTTTCCGGAGCGTGCTAAAACCAGAAGAGATGTAGTGCTTGCACAAATGAAAAAGTATGAAATGTTAACGTCATTTTTAGCTGATTCATTAACTACCTTACCCTTAACGTTGCGGTATAATAAAATCACCCATCATGTGGGTATGGCTCCATACTTTCGAGAATACCTTCGAAGTGAATTGTTAACATGGTGTAAAGAACATACCAATTCCGATGGCAAACCATTTAACTTATATACCGATGGTTTAAAAATCTATACTACCATCGACTCGCGATTACAACAACATGCAGAAGCTGCTATGGAAAAACAGATGGCTATGTTACAAGACCGCTTTGCCAAACATTGGGGTAAGACTGATCCGTGGCATAAGCAGCCGATGGTTTTGGAGGAGGCTATTAAAAAATCCATTCCATATAAAAACTTAAAGCAGGCAGGGATGTCGCACAATGAAATTGTAGACGCCATGCGTAAGCCTCATTTGATGCGTGTATTTTCTTGGCAGGGTGAGAAAGAAGTAGAGATGAGTTCAATCGATTCGATTACCTATTATTTGAAATTTTTGAATACTGGTGTGTTAGCGTTAGATCCAACGCAAGGTGCCATTCGTGTGTGGGTAGGAGGTATTAATCATACATACTTTCAATACGATCACGTTCGAACCAGTACGAAACGCCAAGTGGGATCAACTATTAAACCACTTGTGTATGCCGCTGCATTAGAGCATGGCGAAAAACCGTGCATGTTTATTTCAGCTCAAAAAACTACCTATACGGATGCCGATGCATGGACACCCTTAAACACCGAAGAGAACTATGAACTAAAATATTCGATGGAGGGAGCCTTAACGTATTCGGTAAACACCGTGGCGGTGCATGCGTTGGAAAGCGCAGGTATTGACAGAACGATTGGGTTGGCAAGAAAGATGGGAATAACAAGCGACATGGAGCGCGTGCCTTCATTGGCCTTGGGTACACCTAGTATTTCCATGACAGAAATGGTAGCGGTTTATGCGTGTATGGTAAATCAAGGACGCTCCGTTAATCCTTATTATTTAACGACTATTACTTCGCGCGATAATAGTGTTTTAGAAAATTTTGATATGCCTAGGGGCGAGCAAGTACTATCTGAAGATAATGCCAAGATGATGGTGCACATGTTAAAGCGTGTGGTCAATGAAGGTACAGGTGCCAGTATGCGTTCGCGTTATGGCGTTACTAACGATATGGCAGGTAAAACAGGTACAACACAATCAAATGCCGATGGATGGTTTATGGCAATGACACCAAACTTAGTGGTTGGTGTATGGGTGGGTGCGGATGATCCGCGTATTCGATTTCGATCTACAGCATTGGGGCAGGGTGCAAGCACAGCTTTACCCATTGTGGCTAATTTTTTCCAGCATGTAAATGCTGACAAGTCATTATCAAAAATAAGTCAGGCACGTTTTACTCCGTTATCATCAAACTTAGAAAGTAAGCTTTCTTGTGATTTGTATAAAGCCGATAAAAATGTTTTGCAAAAGATATTTGGAAAGAAAAATAAAACCGATTCGCGGGCTTTTGGTGAGAAGGAAGCTAAAAAGAAGAATGGATTTTTTAAACGGATATTTGGTAAAAAGTAAGTAGCACTGCGTTATTCAGATGCAGGAATTTCTTTTTGATTGTGTTCGGCCATCTCCATACCGCTTCGTAGTAAACTGATAAGGCCAATACCAATAGCAATAAATCCGAAGGATAATGATTGAACATTTGGGTTTTTAATTAAAAACAAACTGAGCATACCCAAACTCAGGAATACAACAATCATGACGATTATGTATGTCAGAAAAATTTTGCTGTACTTCGGACTTCTCCAAACACGCTTCGAAATTTTGTTCTGAGTTTTCGTAGTATCTTGAAGCGTTGAAAAACTAATGGATAGTCCAAGAAAAATTAGCGCTTTGTTGTAGTCATCCCAAATTGATTCAAACGAAAATAGTAGTGGTTTGTAAGCATAAAATACACCCAGTAAAACCACAGGATATTGAATGTAGCTTATCGTATGGAGTAAGTTTTTAAGTTTGATCATGGGTGCTAAATTAATTATTGATAATATTCTTAGAATTAAAGAACATCGTATAATACATTAAGGATTACGCTATAATCTGCTTTTCAATCTCCTTTATTAAATCCAAAGATGGTGGGTATAATCTCAAAACAGTTTCTTCATCAAAGTCAAAAAAATCGTTATAGTCACCTTTGTGCCGCTTTTCAAATAGCTCTGAAAAGTGCTTACCTAGGTCTCTGCTTATTAAGCCGGTATGAATAAATAATTGTCCGAATTTTTGTCTACTACCAGAATGACTGGAAGTCTCCACGCCATGTTTTATTAATAGTGCTCCAACTGCGTAGAAGCAGGCGTAATACATTCTATTTATCGCTGTATTCCATAGCTTATTATCAATTAAAATCTTGGTTTCAGAAATTGTTTCGTTAGCCTTTTGTAATCTATACTTTATATAATCATCGGGCTTAAAGTCACTCATAATAGTTTGCCCTCTTTCATAACATTTGAATAGAATGGTGTAACTCGATGTTTGGTGTTCCACTCTTTTTCTGAGTATACCATTGGGCTAATAACTTCACCGATTTCAAACTCCAAGTCGTAGAGAGGGTAAGTCACGTTTTTCTCAACGTCAGCAGTAATTTTGTCTTTATTTAATAATATAAGTAAGTCCCAGTCAGAATCTGACTTCATTGTTCCCCTTGCTCTTGAGCCATACAGATATACTTTAGCCGAAGGATCTCTATCCAAAACAATTTGCTTTATTCGGTCAAGTACATTTTGTTGGTTAATCATATTTCAAATTTACTAAATTTTCTGGGTAATTTTTGAGGAAGCCGTTATGCACAAGTTATTGGTTTGCATAAAGCTTCTTTCGAAACCATAAGGCAACGTTCACTAACAAAATTAATGCGGGTACTTCAATGAGCGGCCCCACTACTCCGGCAAATGCTTGCCCGGAGTTAATACCAAACACACCAATAGCTACCGCGATGGCCAGCTCAAAATTATTTCCGGTAGCAGTAAAGGATACAGAAGTATTTTCGGCATAGGAGGCTCCCAGTTTTTTCGCTGTAAAAAAGCTGATCATAAACATGATGATAAAATACAATACTAATGGTATAGCAATACGCAAAATATCAAGTGGAATATCGACCATCATCTTGCCTTTGAAACTAAACATCACCACAATAGTGAAGAGTAATGCGATTAGCGTTATCGGACTGATCTTTGGAATAACGTGATGGATATACCATTCCTCACCTTTAGCTTTTATAAAAAAGTATCGTGTTAAAAATCCAGCTAAAAACGGAATACCTAAATATATGAGCACACTCTCGGCTACATCCGTCATACTTACCGAGATGGCACTACCTTCTACACCAAAATAGGGTGGCAGTAAGGTTATGAAAAGCCAGGCAAGAACACTATAAAAAAGTAGTTGAAAGATACTGTTCAACGCTACCAAACCCGCAGCGTATTCTTTGTCGCCATGAGCCAGATCATTCCATACCAATACCATTGCAATACAGCGCGCTATACCAATGAGGAGTAAACCAACCATATAGTCAGGTTTATCGGACAAGAAAATAATGGCGAGCAAAAACATAAGCACCGGACCTATTACCCAGTTTAAAAACAAGGAAAGTGTAATGACCCGAATATTTTTAAACACCTTACCCAAGTGTTCGTAGCGAACTTTTGCAAGTGGGGGAAACATCATGATAATTAGTCCGGCAGCAATTAATAAATTGGTAGTACCTAGTTGAAAAGGGTGCATATAAGTTTCTATAGGTAATAGATTACCGATTAGCACACCACCCAACATGGCTAGGAAAATCCAAAGGGTAAGGTATTGATCTAAAAAACTTAATTGTTTCTTTTTCATGAGTTGTTAAACTATATCGTAATATTACGATAATAATTAGTGGATCAAAATAAGTTTGTGGGTATTCTTTAATGGTTTGGATGATCGTATTAACCGATGTTAAAAATTGAATTATCCTGATCAAGTCTATCTTTGCTAACGTAACTTGTATCGTTATAAAGTAAATTCACTAGTAGTAATTAACCCTTCGAATGATTACGTGCACGCTTTGTGGTAGTAATACAGTCACGCTAATTAAACCTCAGCATGATGTGCGCGAATACTACCATTGTCACACTTGTGAATTGATTTTTGTTGATCCCCGCTTCCACCTCTCACCCAATGATGAGCGGGAGCGTTATCAAACACACAATAATGGTATTGAATATCAGGGGCATGTTAATTTCTTAAATCGGGTTATTCAGCCCTGTCTTCCACTACTATCGCCAACGATGATTGGCCTCGATTATGGTTGCGGACCAGTGCCGACTCTCTCGGTTATCTTGGCGCAGCATAACATACGCTGCCATAATTATGATCCGTTGTTTGCTATTACACATCCACTAACAGCGTATGATTTTATTTTTGCAACAGAATGTTTCGAACATTTTTTCAATCCACAGAAAGAGTTAGCGACAATTGTATCGCTACTTAAACCCGGAGGATACCTTGGTATTATGACAGAGCAGTGGGAAAGTTTAGATCGGTTTACTACTTGGTATTACAAACGAGACCTTACACACGTTACCTTCTTGAACAGGAAAACATTTGATTATTTGTGTGGTGAGTTTGACTTTACCATGCTGTATGCAGACCGTAATCGAGTAGTTGTGTTGCAAAAGCTCTGAGTAGTTAATCCAGATTTTTATTTTAAAAAATTCTTTTTTTAGTGTGAGAGTAAAAATGTTTTCTTTGTAAAAGTTTAACGCAGTCACTACTAAAAAAACCTAATAATTTGTCTGCAATACAAAAGGTTGTTTAAAGTCAATTCGAACGAATGAAATCAAAATGCGAGCTAACATATAACGTCTAATTGAGCTTCGACTTTGTGAGTAGATTATTTTTTTTACTTTTGCAAACCCTATAACAATGAGCAAATACGTGTTTCTTACTCCACCATAGTCGTTATATTCATCAGAGAACGCAGAGCAATATTCTGTTGCTAAACCGTATTTCCGTTTGTCATTTTTTTACTCACGCATTCTATGAAACAATATTTTAAGTTATTTGATTTAACACAAAAGGTAGATTACAAAATTGAGATTCTGGCAGGTCTTACCGTAGCACTTGCGCTTATTCCTGAAGCAGTGGCGTTTTCATTAATTGCCGGTCTATCACCGCTCACCGGATTATATGCTGCCTTTACTATCGGACTGGTAACTTCTATACTCGGAGGACGCCCCGGTATGATATCCGGAGCAACAGGTGCTGTTGCCGTAGTGATTGTTACGCTTGCGAAAAGTCATGGTGTAGAGTATGTTTTTGCAGCTGTAATTTTAGCTGGTGTTATTCAAATTGGTGCCGGGCTTTTTCGATTAGGGAAGTTTATTCGATTGGTACCACATCCGGTTATGTTTGGTTTTGTAAACGGTTTGGCTGTAATCATTTTTCTTTCGCAGTTAGATCAATTTAAGATAACCAATGCTGCTGGGGTATTAACATGGATGACGGGCTCATCGCTGTTCATGATGATAGGCTTAGTTGCTTTAACAATACTTATTATCTGGGGGCTACCTCGACTTACCAGAGTAATTCCCGCTTCCCTTACTGCTATTATTGTAGTGTCTGCTATTGTTATTGGTTTTCAAATTGATACTAAAACGGTTGGTGACATTGCTTCTATTAGCGGAGGGTTTCCTCCGTTTAACATTCCTAAAATTCCATTTACTTGGGAGACCTTACAAATTATTTTTCCGTATGCGCTCATTGTTGCTGGAGTAGGACTTATTGAAAGTTTGTTGACGCTTAACTTAATTGATGAGATTACTGAAACTCGTGGAAGAGGAAATAAAGAATGCGTTGCGCAAGGTACAGCAAATATTGTAACCGGATTTTTCTCGGGCATGGGTGGTTGTGCAATGATCGGTCAGAGCTTAATCAATATTTCATCGGGTGCACGAGCACGTTTATCGGGTATAGTTGCTTCGGTAATGCTACTGGTGTTCATCATGTTTGGAGCTAATTTAATTGAACGATTACCCATGGCTACATTGACAGGCGTAATGATAATGGTTTCTGTAGGAACATTTGAATGGGCCAGCTTACGAACTTTTGGTAAAATGCCTCGCTCAGATGTTTTTGTTATGATTGTTGTATCGCTGGTAACGATCTTCTTACACAATTTAGCTTTAGCAGTTTTCATCGGAGTAGTAATAGCCGCATTGGTGTTTGCATGGGAAAATGCTAAACGTATTCGTGCGCGTAAAACCATAGATGAGCATGGTGTAAAGCATTACGAAATTTTTGGTCCGTTGTTTTTTGGCTCGGTCGCTGCTTTTAACGAAAAATTTGATGTGTTAAGTGATCCGGATGAAGTAGTGATTGATTTTGCAGAGAGTAGAGTAACGGATATGTCAGGAATAGAAGCACTCAATAAAATAACAGAGCGCTATCAAAAAGCTGGTAAGAAATTACACCTCAAACATTTAAGTCCTGATTGCCGAAAGCTCCTTAAAAATGCTGAAGGTATTATAGAAGTAAATATTATTGAAGATCCAACGTATCGCATTGCAACTGATTCGCTGGCTTAGAAAAATTAAGAATAGAGTTCTGAATAGGTATTTGTAATGGCGGAAACATCATAGCCTTGCAGTACCTATTTTTTCTTCTTATCGTTCTTGATAGAATTAAAGAATTTCACCCAATTAAACGGGTTTAAAAATGGGTTAGTAACGGGTTGAAACCTATCGGTTTGAGAACCTGCCCATTGATTAAGGTAGTACCGCTGATTTTGATAACCATCCATCGGAGTAGTTTTTACCATCAACGCAAAAAGTTCTTCATTAAAATTTCGCCTGTCAATGCCATTATCCAAAGGAACATTGAGCGCCAGTACGGCTTGTTTAAAAACTTCCTCTGTCGGAAATGGCACAATTTCAATCATATCTAAAAATGTAGTATCGTTTACCATGGTTACTACAATAGTTTGAAACTCGGGCGAATTTTCAGGGATCCTATAATGCTGTCTATTATAACCAATCGCACTTATTACAATCTCATCGTTTT
>CAYNKN010000007.1:11727-25500 GCA_964397805.1 uncultured Chryseolinea sp.
TCAAGAACCGGAAGCGAGAAAAAACCTAATCCGTTAGTAGTTGTTCCGCGACCTGCTTTGGGTACATAAATATGCACACCGGGTATAGGCGCTCCTGCAACAGTATCGGGTTCAATAACAACACCCGAAAGCTGAATCACACGTTTTTTTTGTTGGGCAAACACAGAAGTGTTAGCTCCCCACACAACCCCCAGTATAAGAAAGAGGATGATGCTTTTTGATCGGTTCAACTGCACAAAATAATTATCCTTCATGATGTCCAAATATAAGGATTAGGCCAATAAGTGCCTAATTTCAATACCTTTGCCGGTACGCTAAAGCAGATGGGTTATGCGGTTAAAAAGTTTCAATCTTACCTTAGGATCGCAGATTTTTAAGGCCTGTGCCGATGAATCGCGCCTACGTATTCTTAGCTTAATTGTGATGAATGGCGAAATGTGCATCTCTGATCTCGAAAAAATTCTTGACTTTACGCAAGCTAAAACTTCGCGCCATTTAATCTACCTGAAAAATTCAGGTATCCTTACCTACAAACGCTATAATCATTGGGTTTTTTATGAGATAAAAGATGAAGTAGAAGATATCATCAAACAAGTTTTTCAATTCGTTAATAAGGATCAGCAGCTCCAAAAAGACCAACAGGTGTATCAAACATTATATACCAATCGCGAGTTAGCAGTGAATAAATTACAAATAAAGGAATGGCAGAAGAATCGCGAGCAATAAACAAGGCAAGTCGCTATACCTGTATTTTTTTTGATCTCGATCATACTTTATGGGATTATGAAACCAATGCACGCGAAACGCTGGATGAACTCTATGCAGAATTTAGCTTAGTCAATGTTGGAATTCCAACGGCCAATGCACTACTAAAACAGTTTAGAAAAATAAATGCCGAACTCTGGCAATTATACGATAACGGACTCATTACAAGTGATATCATCCGCGAGCAACGCTTCAAAAAAGTACTCGAACCTTTTAATGCGTACACCGAAAAGTTAAGTGAGGAGCTCTCGCGCGAATACTTGTACCGTTGTCCGCTTAAAAACAACTTATTGCCACATACCGTTGACGTACTTAACTACCTGGCAGCGCACTACCAGTTAACCATTATTACAAATGGCTTCGAAGAAATTCAACATCAAAAGTTGCAATCTGGAAATTTGCAACACTTCTTCAATCATGTCATTACCTCGCAAAAAGCCGGATACAAAAAGCCATCACGCGAAATTTTTGAGTTCGCCCTAAAGGCAAATAGCATATCTCCGGAACAAGCCATTATGATTGGCGATAATCTAATTACAGACATAGGCGGGGCACGTAATGCCAGCATCGATCATGTATTTTTTAATCCGGATGGAAACAACCACGCAGAATCGGTTACCCACGAGATTAACAGCCTAGCAGAACTTCGTGAGATTCTCTGAATTACTTTACCTTTGCCCGCAATTCAACTAGATCATTAACCTATCAACTATAATTTTATGTCAAACGGATTTTATACTGTACCGCTACCGAAAAATGAACCTGTATTAAGTTACGCCCCAGGCTCAAAAGAACGCAGTACACTTCAAAAAGCGTTAGCCGAAGCCCGCGCTACGGTAGTAGATATACCCATGTACATTGGTGGTGAGGAGGTACGTACCGGAAACAAAAAGGCACTTACTCCGCCCCATGATCATCAACATGTATTAGGGCATTTTCACGAAGGCGATGCCAGCCATGTTGAACAAGCAATTACGGCTGCATTAAATGCTAAAGAATTATGGAGTGAGCTTGCGTGGGAGCATCGGGCTAGTATTTTTTTAAAAGCTGCCGATCTTTTAGCTGGACCATACCGCGGAAAAATTAATGCCGCCACCATGTTGGGGCAATCAAAAAATGCATTCCAAGCAGAGATTGATGCTGCCTGCGAATTCATTGATTTTTTGCGCTTCAATGTACATTTCATGGCGCAGATTTATGCTGAACAGCCCGAATCTTCTCCCGGCATTTGGAATCGCATGGAGTACCGCCCGTTAGAAGGTTTCACTTTTGCGGTAACACCTTTTAACTTCACCGCTATCGCTGGAAACTTACCTACCAGTATGGCCATGATGGGAAATACTGTGCTGTGGAAACCTGCCTACACGCAGATTTATGCAGCACAAGTTATTATGGAGGTGCTAAAGAAAGCCGGTTTACCCGATGGCGTTATAAACCTGGTGTACGCTGATGGTCCGGTGGTTGGCGATATTGTTTTTAACCACCGCGATTTCGCAGGTCTCCACTTTACCGGAAGCACCAAGGTTTTTCAAACTATGTGGAAAACAATTGGGCAACGGATTGATCGCTACAGATCCTATCCACGCATTGTAGGTGAAACAGGCGGTAAAGATTTTATTATGGTGCATAAAAGTGCACACGCCAAAGAAGTAGCCACTGCCATTACCCGTGGAGCATTTGAATATCAGGGACAAAAATGTTCGGCTGCTTCGCGCTGTTATATACCCAGTAACTTGTGGCCTGCTGTTAAGCAGTTTTTACAAGAAGATTTGAAGAGTATAAAAATGGGAGGCACCGAAGACTTTGGGAATTTTGTGAATGCCGTAATTGATGAAAAATCATTTGATTCGATTGCTGGATATATTGAAAAGGCTAAAGAAAATCCGTTGAACGAAATTATTGCGGGTGGTAACTACAACAAATCGAAAGGCTACTTTATTGAACCCACCGTTATTGAAACCAAAGACCCTTTATCGCTTACCATGTGCGAAGAGATATTTGGTCCGGTGATTACCATTTACGTGTATCACGAAGAAAATTTTGAAGATACGCTAGCACTGGTTGATCAAACGTCACCCTATGCGTTAACCGGATCTATACTTGCTCAAGATCGCTATGCCATTGAACTAGCCACTAGGAAACTCGTTCATGCAGCCGGAAACTTCTACATTAATGATAAGCCTACAGGTGCGGTAGTTGGGCAACAGCCTTTTGGCGGTGCGCGTGGGTCGGGTACAAACGACAAGGCAGGAGCTAAAGTAAATCTGTTACGTTGGGTATCGCTACGTACCATTAAAGAAACCTTTGTTACCCCGTTAGACTATCGTTACCCGTTTTTGGATAGCGAAGTTTAAGCAGGTAGCTTTTAATAATTACGATTTGGAGATTTTTCAATAAGGGATTCGACTTGCTGGCCTACCATACCGAAAAATGATTAGGTTAAACGGCAGGTATTTAAAAATCAAAATTTTTTAGCGAGTTAGCTTTGCTTATTTTTGCAGCTATATTCGAAGTACAATTTTATCAGGCTCCGTATTTCAATGGATAGAATTTCAGATTCCGATTCTGAAGATGCAGGTTCGATTCCTGCCGGGGTCACTACTAAAAAACTATCCGCAATCAAAGCCCCTAGATTTAATGTTAAGGGTTTTCATTGCTTCGAAATAATAAACCTCTTATATGAATCAGAAACAAAAGTGGGAGTTTCGGTGCGTTATGTTGTCGCGCTTTATAATGACGCAACCAATGGATTAATTTCTACGCTCGTCTCGTTGTTAGTTGTTGGAACACCTCAGCCATCTCTTTTCGGTACGTGTCTCACAGACCGAAACTAAAAATAAATCTAAGTTAATTGAATACTCCCCAACTGACCCAAGTCTCAGAGCTGTGTACATGGAATGTGTGTGACTTGTACCGTTAGAAACAAATAGAAGTAAAAGATTGCTGGAATAAATATAAGCAGTCACAAGTCTTCTACACAGGCATGTGTAGAAGACTTGTGACAGATGGTTCCTGTTGGTTGACATTGATGTAAAATTTATAATTGCATACCTATAAAGTATAATGTCTATATAAGCCTAGCGTTGCGAATTATGCGGTATTCACTGTTCTTTGTGTCGAAGTTCTCTCCTCAATATTTTACCAACAGGTGTTATAGGTATTGAGTCAGTAAATATTATATATTTTGGAATTTTGTACTTAACAAAATTCGCATGGCAATACTCTTTTAATTCATGTTCTGTCAATGTGCTGTCTTTTTTAACAACAAAGAGTTTGACCGCTTCACCACACTGCTCATCAGGAACGCCAATTACAGCGGACTCAAATACTTTCGGATGAAGAGAAATTACGTTTTCAATTTCGTTCGGAAAAACTTTTAGTCCTGAGATATTAATTATATCTTTTAATCTGTCGACAATTTTAAAGTATCCATCATCATCCATGATGCCCATGTCTCCCGTTCTAAACCAATTATCATTATAGAAAACTCCGGTGTTATCGGAATTCCAGTAGCCTTTCATTATCTGTGGCCCCCGTGCACAAATTTCCCCTACTTCCCCTGCTGGCATAAGCTTACCATTTTCATCTAAAATTCCGAGTTCCGTACTTGGCAGAGGAATGCCTATCGTATCGCTTTTATTTAACCCACCAATTGGATTTGCACTCAATGCTCCTGAGTTTTCACTTAAGCCATACCCTTGAATAATTGATACTCCCGTTAGGTCTTTCCAGCGATTGAAAACTGATTCATGAAGCGCCATGGCTCCTGTGCTTGCTATCTTCAACTTTGAAAAGTCAACGGTTGCAAATTCAGGATGGTTGAGCAGTGCATTGTACAACGTATTGACACCTGTGATAAGCGTAAATTTGTGTTTTTTTAATTCTTTTATAAATCCGGGAATATCACGCGGGTTAGTGATAAGTACATTTTTAGCTCCCCATATATATCCACCCATTAGATTGATTCCGAGTGAGAAAATATGATACAGCGGGAGTGGTGTTATTACAATGTCTTTATTGTTACCCAAAAAGCCTGCATTAAAATAGTCTCTGATAATTTGAGCGTGTGATAGAATATTAAAGTGCGAAAGTTGTGCGCCTTTAGCTAAACCAGTAGTACCGCCTGTGTATTGCAATACCGCTAACTCCTCTGGCTTCAAAGGAACCTTAGTAAGTTCACATTTCTGTCCTTCCTTTAAGGCCTTATTGAATGTGATCGCTTGAGTAAGTCGATATGATGGCTCAATTCTTTTTATATGTTTGATTACCAAATTAATGATAGTGCCTTTAACCATTCCCAACAAATCACCAATTCTTGTAACGATAACATGTTTAATAGAAGTATTTTTAATTATGTTCTCAAGATTGTGAGCAAAATTCGACAGGATGACTATAGCCTTTGCTCCGGAGTCTTTGAATTGATATTCCATTTCTCTGGGGGTATAAAGTGGATTCGTTGGAACTACAATTAATCCGGCTTTTATAGCTCCAATAAATACTATTGGGAATTGTAATATATTCGGTAACTGAATTGCTATTCGCTCTCCGGGTTTCAGTCCAAGCTTCTGTAAGAAGGCACCAAAATTTGTTGAATGGGAATTAACTTGATCATAGGTTAACTTTGTCCCCATGTTTTCAAAAGCAATATGATTACCATGTCGGTGGTGATGGAAATCAAAAAACTCATTAAGATTTTGGTGATCAAGCGTTCCTATTGTGTGCGGAATTCCTGGTGGATAATTTTTTAACCATGTGTGTTCCATATCTTTGAATTAAATTTTTCGAAAATTTGGACAGTGTTTATTCATTAGCCTAATTGCTCAGGGTATTAAATTTTTATCGTCTAATTCGCTGAGACTTGGGTGTTATGCCGTGTTGTTTTCCTTTGTACTTGTGACGCTTTACAGTATGGTATCGTTTGTTCGGGCTCATATACTTGCGTCTCTTTTCTTTCTTATGAAATTCCTGCGGTGATTTACTTCCGACAACAGGTTTGCTTAACGTCTTTCTGCGAAAGGCTAGCGAAGCTTTATATTCTTCTACGAACTTATTTTTATAACTATATTCATTAAAATCAAACCGTAGAGTAAATTGATTGGTAGCGCCCAGTTGTTTAGTGATATCACCCAGAAATATTTCGTGCGAGTATCCGATCAGTACTTTGGGGGCAACTCGTAAACCTGCTGTAAAATTTGCTACACTTCCACTGCGCCATGCCGCACCAATAGTAACTTGGTTATTATATGTATAGTATAAACCGAAGTCAAGGCTGTTATTCGTATCTGAAAATTTTCGATAAGTCATGGAAGGTTCTAAAATATCATTTCCATGACGTAGTGGTATCATACCCTGAAAAAAGGCCGTGTAATAGCTGGTAAGTACTTGACTATTTTCTTTTTTTAACCAAGCGGCACCTAAACGATTACCTGAAACGCCAATTTTGTAGAATGTAGTTTGGTACATGATTCCGCCCGAAAAATCAATATCATCTGCTCCGCCATTTGCCAGGTATTGATATTCAGGATCTTCTCTATTACTGTTAGTGTTTCCGCTTAAGCGCATCATGTTATACTCTCCCGATACACCCATCGACAAAGAACTCGTTCGGTCTAAGCGAATATGATGAGCAAAGGCTGTGGAAAGAAATGTATTGCTAATAAAATTTACATCTTCCTGATATAGATTCAGGCCGAAGCCAAATTTGTGTTTCCTAATGGGTGCATGAAGGCTAAGAAAATTACTTGTAGGCGCATTTGGTATATTGTTATTGCTTTGTTGATATGTATAGGTAACTGAACCAAAGGTATGTCCGGCAACAGCTGGATTGTAAAGGAACGAGTTTGTAAGTTTTTGAGTGTAAAGTGGAATATCCTGACAAAAGCTTATCAATGAATAGAGCGATAAAATGAGGAGTAGTAAAATTTTTTTCATCGATTTTGTCTGTAATTATTGTTCCTCACATTCGATTTTAGATTTGCGATCTTCAAGGTTACCTTCTACCATTATTTTGTTCGTAACACGGTGACCATTCCTTTTTGAAGACCTTTAGTTCCATCAGCAGAAACAAACTCCACAATACATATATAATTGCCTGGGCTTAGTGTACTGAAATCATAGGTTATCTCATTGGAATAATTTTTCCATTCGTTTACTTTAACTCCCCATCGATCGAGCAGCACAACTTTGTTGGAAGTTGTCTTTTCAATATTCTCAATGAATAGTTTATCATTGATTTCGTCTTTGATATAGGGTGTAATCATATCATGAATGACTAGCGAAAACTCGGAACGTTTACCGATGGCCAGAAGAGGTTGCGATATATTGTTTGATGTAATTATAAAATCAGTAGATGCTATGGTAGGAAGTGGAAGTGCAAGACTTTGAGGTGCACCCGCTTGTAGTACAACAAAATCGTCAATCGAGCCTGTACCAGCATTTGAAATACTAAGTGAAACAGGTGTCGCCACGGCTGCGCTTAACTCCCAATAGTGATTGGTGACAGCTGAGTTGATCTCTGGTGGTAAAATAAGTTGAGCATCACCAGCTACAACTCGCATACCCGATTCAATGGTGTTTGGCGGAACATCCTCCAATACGGCAGGTAGGTAGAAGCCTCCAGCACCAATGGGAAAAAATTTACGGCCTGAACCAGTCTGTTGAAAATAGCCTTCTACATACGAGTTTGTATTACCTTCTATTACTCCGGTGCCTGTATATAATAACTTGGCGTTGTTATTAACGCGCAGAATACCATTAACGAGTATAAGACTATTTGTAATTCGCCAATTGCCGCTAACCGTGCTAACGCTGTTATGGTTAATCTCTAAATTGGCAACTATCGTTTCTTGATTAGTACTTACCTGTTGATTGGCACCTGCAAGTAGTATGTTTGCTTCGTTAAGATTAGTATTGGTGCTCGTATTGGTTAACGATACATTTATAGCAATCTGACCTTTGGCTCTTAACGTACTATTGTTGTGGATTCGGATTTGGGCATAAACGTTTGAGGTTAGAACAAGTGTGCAGAAAAGCATACTCGTTAAGTCTTTAAGGAGCCTCTTGAAATTGAACTGGTTATTCATCGATGCCGGCATAGAAGTAAATATTTTTGTGGTGTTTACTTCTGGTTATGGTGTATGTGATTTAGCTACTTGGGTGGGTTTTACTTTTTGAGAGTAATATTTGTATGGCCCGTTTCCATAAACTGTGATATCGCTTTTGTTTGGCTCAACTAACAAATCATTTACATCTTGTCGTTCAGCTTTCACTTCCCAGCTAAATTCACCGGTGGGTTCGGTACCATAAACCTTAAACGATTTTTCATCAAACTCATCATAGCTCAACAGATATGGTTTTTTCCCAACGGCAGTTAGAATTACGGTTGCTGAACCATCCTTTGTGAGTGAATTGAAATATGCTGGTAATTGAATAGAGGCTTCTCCATTGATAAGTTTGCCTTTGCCGCGGTAGTACACTCCATTTTCAGGTCCTTCCAGAGTAGTATGCACCAGGTATTTTTCTTTAGGGTAGTCAGGGTGATCGATTATGAAATTTTTTGTAGTACCTGTGTTATTAAAGGTTACAATCCGTGAAGCATCTACCCACACTTCAAATCCAGAGCCAGTCCAATTGAACCATATATTATTGTCGCCATCATTTAAATTTGGAGTGCCGCCACCGCTGGAATTCTTAATTGCAAAACCATCGCGAATAAGGACATTTCCATTAAATTCTCCGGCATTTCCATTAGCTGGATTGGTTAACTCACCATAGATTCCTGCTCCAATGCCTGCGACGCCTCTTACGCCATATCCAACAACGGCAGATCCGTTAACGGCAGTTCCAAGAGCACTTGATGTGATAGCTCCATTCACATTTACATTGCCATTTATGTGCAATTTTTCAGTGGGTGTTGTTGTACCAATTCCAACATTACCGGAATTAGTAATTCGAAGGCGTTCACTAAGTGTAGCGTCCCCACTTGTATTCCGAGTATAAAAAGCAAGGTCGCCCGTTGTATTACCTCCACCAAAATTAATTAATCCTTTAATTCCAGCCCAATATCCTTGTATTGCTCCAAACAAAACAGAACCTCCATTTAATGGAGCACCGCCATTATCTTGAATGTACAAGGAGCCTGATCCTGTGCGAGGTGGACCAGTGCCAGATGCTCCGACAACGTGAAACTGACTGGAAGGAATAGTGGTACCAATTCCAACATTCCCACCACTTGTCAAACTCATTCTATTAACGTAGCCTGTATAAAAATCCAAACCTAACTGATTTCCACCACTATTTCTTTTTGAAGCGATTCCCTCACCTGAGGTTAAATCTCCAAATACTAAAGAGTTTGCTATTGTTCCTGAATTTCCACCACCTCCGTCAATAACAGTAGTACCATTTGCCAACGAAGCAAAGTTGTGGAGGCTTGTTCTTCCAGAAGCTAAATCCACCGAAAATGGCCGAAAAGAATTCCAACTTCCATCAGGATTACCGCTATTTGTAAGCATTAGGTAAAACGTGGAATTGTCATTGCGAAAAAATGTGCTGTAATTAGATTGCCGTAGTCTGAAACCGTTACCTGAACGCGAAGCCACTTCACCGTTAACGTCTAGTGAGTAACTTGGTGTTGCTGTACCAATCCCAACATTGGTTCCATTATCAAAAATCTGTGATGCTACTTGTGCTGTACCGGCAGCATTTCCACGGATTACGGTATTGGCTGGCGAAATGGATACAGGTACTGTTGCCCATGTCGGGGCAACGTCAGCGCCAGCTGAAGTAAGTACTTGACCAGCCGTACCGGCTGTGTTGTTGGGCATAAGTGCACCAGAGAACTTTACGTTACCAATAACTTCTAGTTTTTCTGTTGGTGCTAAAGTGGCAATACCTAAATTACCGGAGGCGTCTATTCGCATGAGTTCTGTAAACGTAGATGCATCGGTAGCAAACCGCAGCGGATCTCCACTTTTCCATTGTATAAAGGGATTAGGATCGTTTTGCCTACCGGGGAAAAGGGCTAGCTTATGGGACTCATTGCTGTTAGCAATTAGCAAGGCCGCGGGCGCATCTGGAGCGCTACTTTTTATATCAACACTAACTGTAGGGTTGGTATGTCCAATGGCAATATTACCAGCAGCGTTTTCAAAAATAGTAGATGCAACTAAGCCGCTAGCACTGCCTTTTGGAATAGTGTTATTGGTCGTAAAATTACCGGGCGCATTAACCCATGTAGGTGCTGCTGCCCCGTTTGATTGTAATAATTGCCCCGTAGTACCTGCTGTTGTAAACGCGTATGCTGCTCCGGTTCCGTATGCTACCGCTCCGGTAGTAGGCACCGCTGATGAGTTTGTGCCACCTCTAGCCACTGGCAATAGCCCTGTAATAATTTTTGCCACATCTAAACCCGGTACTTGTGCAACTGGTAAAACCCCAGTGGTTATTTTAGAGGCATCAATACCTGTAGCGAGTTTTACATTTGTTATACTTCCATCGGCTACTGTACCACCAGGAAGGTTCGTTAGCTGAGATCCATCAACAGCTGGTAGTCTACCTGTGCCATCAAGTTGAACAATTTTACCTGCTGTAGTACCTACGTCAACACTTAAATTTACATCGCCTGCCGTGGCACCTCCAAGAAGTCCGGTGCCTGTATTCACTGCTGTAATATCACCCGTGCCAGCTGCGCCAATTTCATCATCAGCGTAACTAACAACTCCGCTTACTACCTTTAATACTTTACCGTTATTGGCTGCACCACCTGCTAGTTTATTTACGTCAATGTTAGCAGCGGTTGCAATTTTACTATTGTCAATACTACCGTTGGCCAAGTCGGCCGCTATTATTGTTCCATCTGTAATGGTTCCACCAATTCCTCCAGAGACTGCATTTAGTATAGACAATGATCCTAGTGTTACAGGAGTTGGGTCATTCGTTAAAGAAAGTGTAGTGCCAGAAAGCGAGAGATCTTGGTTGTCTGTTCCGCCTCCACTCGGAAGTGTCACAGAATTTCCTCCTGAGATAGTCAGCGTGTTTCCTGCAAGCGAAAGTGTCTGCGAGTCTGTTCCGGTAATTGCCTGAAATACCCATGCTGTTCCGTTATAAACCAATGCCTGGCTTGTTGATGGTAAAGTTGGCAATGGTTCTCCTTTTAAACTTGATACCTGATTGTTTCCAAAGGCTCCGTTAACATCGCCACTTAATGAAGTAGCCACCCAGTTAGTGCCATTCCAAACCAATGCTTGGCCGGCAGTAAGTGTGCCGGAAGATAAAGGGAAGGAACTTGCGGGATTTCCTGTAAGGGTAAAGGTATTACCGTTTAATGTTAACTGTTGGTTAGCTCCACTACCTCCCGAAGCAGTCCATGCTGTACCATTCCAATAATAAATTCTATTATCAGATAAGTCGTAAATCAACATGCCTTTATCATCACCATTGTTTAAGCCAGTGAAGGAACTCCGGTTGTTCACTACCGGAAGCAAAAGGCCTTGGTTTGAACCATTTCCTTTTAACCACAGAACAGCTTTATCATTGAACTGATCCGTGCCTATAGAAATATTGGAGTCTTGCGAAAAACAGGGGGTTGTGAAAAAGAATAAAGTCAACGAAAAAAAATACAAAACGAAATAAGTTCTTGAGAAAGCCATAGCGGGTAAGGGTTTTAAGAAGTCCCTAAGTTCGAGCTTAATTATAATGTGCGAAATCCCTCAATTCAGGGATGGCACTTTTTGGAATTTATATGTCCGTTTAGTATACCATAGCTTACTATTACCCATTTCAATATTAATTTTTTATTAACTATTCCTTTATATCATCTCTTTTTCTAGCTTACATAAAGTGAACTGATTTAGGTCGATGAGGTAATATCAATCGATTTCGATGTTAGCCATGTTTCCGTTTTCTCTTAAAAATTGATTGCGTTTGGTTTTATGACTACATCTATACAGAATGCTATTGGCCGAAGTATAACAACGCGCGAGTATGAAATTTTGAAATTGCTTACCACAGGTGCATCTACCAAACAGATTGCCTCTTTATTAAATGTAAGTCCAAATACTGTTGAAACTCATCGAAAAAAATTGTTGACAAAATTTGAAGCAAAAAATTCTGCCGAGCTAATTAAGAAGGCATGTAAAGTGTATTGGTTTGAATAAAATAATGTGAATTTAAATGAATTAAGACGCCACCAGCCATTTACTCCAATAGATAGTTGAATAGAATTTCCTCCCGTCACAAATGATTCCTACGATTAATGATATTATTGAAGGGCCTGTATTTAAAGGCGATTCAATTTTGGGATCTCTTTTAAGGGATGCTGATTTAAATAAGGCGGGTATTTTCTATTCGGTATGGATTATGAAGCGCAAGATGGAATATATCAGTCCCTTGTGCACAGAACTTATCGGTTATACTCAACATGATTTTGTTTCAGGAAGTGCAGATTTTGTTTTTAGCATCATTCATGAGGATGCACTACCCGATGTTGTAAAAAAGCAGATTGAATTTGTTAAGCTCTGTAAGGATCCTTTATTTGATCCTTATTCGGAAACTTTACAAGAATTTAGAACACCTTTCAAATCAAAAGAAGGTACCGTTCTGCCTTTTGTGTCGTATGTTACTCCGCTGCTATTTAATGAAAAAGCGGATGTAGAATATTCGCTTGGAATGATTTGCAGACCTGACAAAAAATCGCAAACAAAATGCAAAAAACTACTGCAAGCAATCAAAAAACGTCACAATGAAATTTACACGCATCCTAAATTTTCCCTTACCAATGAACCTCTTAATTTGGTTCATTTAACATCAGAGCGGCTCGATAAAAAAATATCTACACGCGAGGCAGAGGTTTTATCGTATTTAGGTAAAGGACTATCGACAGAAGAAATATCTCTTGCTATGGGCATAAGTTTGCACACCGTTATTACGTACCGAAAAAATCTTTTACAAAAGTTAGACGCAAAAAATTCAGCCGAATTAATTAAAAAAGCAAGTAAGATATTTTGGCTTGAATAGTATATAGTACGAATAAGTGTTTCAACGTACATGTGGTGCCTTTAAATTTTAAATTTATAAACGCCAATAATTTTTATCCGAAGTCTTATTCGCTGATATTAATACCGTTTTTTTTAGGAGACTTGGTTGCCTTCTACGGGCAGTCTAAATGCTTTTAATAAAAAGAAATATCCAATCAGCATTATTATAAATCTTAGTCTGTCTGCAAAAATCCATTGATCAACCATTACGCTAATTTCTTCCGCAGATTTATCGGCACCTGCTTTTGTCATTAGCATATCGTTGATAGGATAGATATAGGTGAGTGTATAGACTATAGCGAGTATTAGACTAATAAAGGTTATTAGTAAATACTGTCTGTGAAGTTTGCTATTCCAACCTATTACTAAGGCGATTAAAACAGGAAGATTTCTGATAGCCATCCAAGGCGGTCCAAAAAAAATTAAAAATGTATTTATTAAAACTTGTTTGGCTAAAAAACTCTTTTACTGATTGTGGTGGTGCTTCACTCCACATAGGGACAACAACGGTCATGCTGAAAATTGTACCGCCAAGCCAAATGCTAAATCCAAATACAGACCACCAAAGAAAGAAAGTGAATAACTTTTTGCGCGTTGTCATAGAGAAATTTTTTGATGTTAGAATTTTGCCCTAAAGAAGTTTGATACAACGTTCTTCTACACGAGGATAATAATATTACTCAAGGTAGATTATCAACTTTACAAAACAAAATTTAAAAACTGAACTGACACTTTAAATTGTAGTTAGCATTTTTGACGACATTTTGTTACTGTCAGTATTCTTCATAGTCGTCAAGAATTCTGTAAACCTGCCCTAGATGCAGTTAATGTCTGTCTGACCTGATTAATCCTGATGGATTTATCTTCAGCATTGCCCGTTTCCGCTTCATTCAGTAAATCTAAAGCGATTTCAGTACTAAATAAAAAGTGTAAATTTGAATCAGGACTTTTAACCAAAAAGTGTAAACTTTTTTCA
>CAYNKN010000008.1:0-24450 GCA_964397805.1 uncultured Chryseolinea sp.
AATAAGTAAAAAGTAGTTTTTAAATGCTCGCTAAAGCGAAATAAAAAGAGGAGGTCAAATTGGCCTCCTCTTTTTTTGAAAGGCACTCAACTTTTAATTCTTCTTCTTCAATAAGTTCTGTATTTTCTTTTTGGCTTCTTCCTCTACTTTCTTTTTCGCTTCTTCCGTTGATTCTTGAATTGTTACTTTAGTAGAATCTGCCTGTGTGGAGTCGCGCCTACCACCACCTAATATATTACCTACAATTTTTTCTGCTTCCGTTCCCTTCACGGCATTCTGTAAAGCTTTTGTACCTTCCTCTCTTGCCGCAGCGGTAACAGCATCTTTAACCTGCTCCTTTTGATCATCCATGAGCAAACGGGTTTGCGGACTGTTAAATTTTCCGCCTAGCCCAATAGTGATGGGGATATTAGCATTCGGATCTGTTTTACTTCCTGTGTATCGCGAAACCAAACTGTTAAACTCTGTTCCTAACTTACCCGCAGGTACATCCATTTTTAAGGTATAGTCGAGCGAGCCATCCATCGAAGTATTTCCTACTACCGTTGTTTTGTAGTTTCCAAACTTAACATCAAACGGGCGTACACTTAACTTACCATCTTTAATAGCAGCCGACATAAGTACATCGCGTAAGGTTACTTCATTGGTATCGTCTAATTTGGTGAGTGATGTTATACCACTTATCAATTTAGAATCTTTTAATGATGCCTGTGCGATTTTTATTAATCCGCTACCATTTACAGTAGCCAAGTTGGGCATCATGCTTTGAAGCAGTTCTCCGTTAATGGCAAAGTCTGTCGAAAATTTACCATTTACTAAACCGGCAATAGGTGCATAACTTTGGATTAATGACGAAGCTGATGCTGCTTCTTTCATCGAAACGTTTTCGATCTTCAACCCAAAGTCATACTTCGGGTGTGCAATATCTTGTGTGTTGTATGTTCCGTTCACTACGAAAGAACCACCGAGCATATTAAATTTCAATCCACTTAAACGCGCCACTCCATCTTTTACAACAATATCGCCAACGGCATCTGTCATTTTGTAATCCATAAACACAACTGTTTTAATGGATGACTTAAGAACAAAATCAATTGTTGAGGGTACCGGAATAACACCGTATTCAACGGTATCGGTATCCGCTGTCAAATCTTCTGCGTCTTCCATAAATTCATTCAAATCAAACAAGGTTGAATTGAAGTTCATCGAACCTTTAATTGTTTGATTTTGTCCGAACATGTAACCGAGATAATTAGTCACTGCTCCATTTACACTAAAATCACTTTTACCTACTTTGCCATCCATCTTTTTTAAGTCGATTTTTTTAGGATCAAAAACCATGTTGGCTTGCGATATAGAAACGCCATACGGCAAATCAGATGCGGTATAGGTAAAGTTGGCAAGCGATGCCTCACCGGTAGTGGGCAGTCGGTCATAACGTTCGGCTTCCAAATCAGAATATTTTCCTTTTGTATGAATATCTGCTTTAACCATTCCGGTTAATGTCATGCCTTCTACCGGAAATATTTTTGTGATCTTTTCTAAATCAATTCCTCCATTCGCGTTTAAGTCCCACTTGTAGTCATCCAGATTTTCTACAGCCAGATCAGCCTCAAATTTTTCTCCATCCATTACCACAATAAAGTCTTTCACCAGTATAAACGTTTCGGCTAATTTCCCTGAAGCATTTTTAATGGTTGAAGTAAAGCTGAGGTTTTGTAAGGGTATTGGGAACTCAGCCGATTTAACATACCCATTCGATAACGACATGGCGGCATCCATAGCAGGCATCGTTTTCTTTAAACTATCATACACACCTTTAGCTGTAAGGTTTACAGCATAATTTCCTTTCATATCCAGGCCTTCGATGGGGAACATTTTACTAAGTTCTGCCAGATTAAGTTTGGCCATTAAATTGGCATCAAGGTTAGTCGGATACATTTTGGTAATGCGTGCCCGTGCATCAACGGGATTCGATCCAAAATCAAGATGAAGTTTTTTAAGATCAATTACGGTGTTATCAATAATACCATCTTGGTTATCGATCAATAAATCAACATTAATATTGTTGATAGCAGTAGGCAGCTCCGGATACTTAAACATGGCATCGTTAACCAATAAGTTTAAATGAAAAGCCGGCAGTTGTGTTTCGCTGTATACGCCCTTAGCAAAACCATTAAAAGTCAACTCGCCCTTTGTTTCGAGTGATTTAAAACTTTCGGTATAAATACCCGGAACCAATGACAATATACTTTTGAAAGAGTTATCTGGACTGGCCACGTTAATATCCATGTCATAACTACTTTCATTCATTTTAAACCAACCATCAAAACTAATGGCGAAGTCATTTAATTGAGCTTTGTTATCTTTAAACGTAAACTTCGTATACTCTTCTGCGATGGATATGACCATATCAATATCTGCGCGTTTGTTTGATAAGTACGAAACTCCATCGTAACTAACGTTTAGGCTATCGGCCACTGTTTTTGTTTTCAGATCGAATACATCTTGTGTAAAGTCACCACTACCCGAATGATTAAGCCCTTTTATTTCCATAAAAAACGGAATTGATTTATCATCATACAATACGCGTGCATTTACGAGTTGCCAATGATCTATGCTAAAAGCAAATTCACTAGGTTCTTCATCTTCTGGCTTTTCAATTTCTTCTGAAGGAATCGCGATGTCGTAATTAGCTCGACCATCTTTTAATACTTTAATAGAAATAATCGGATCGATAAGCGATATACCTTTTACGCGCAATTCATCGCCAAACAAAATTTCTTTCAGATTAACCTCTACTTCAAATTTTTCGGTGGCAAATAATACTTCTCCGGCAAATGGCTCACGGTTAATCACACCAAGATCGGTCATGCTCACAGTGAGGTTCGGAAAATTCCGAAACAGTGATACACTAAAATTATCGACATCAAAAACCACCTCAGCATTAACTGACTTGGCAATTTCTTTATCGATAGCTGCCTTAATATCATCTTTAAATACCACTGGAATAATAGCAGCCGCAGCAAGTATTACTACCAGCAGTCCAACAATTACAATAGCAGTCCACTTCAATATCTTTTTCATACCCAGTTTGATTTAATGTATAACGACAGAATAACAAAGTTAGTGAACACGAAATTCAAAAACCCATAAGTAAACGATTAGAATGTTGGTTAGCCCATTAAAATAGTTTTAGAAACCAGTTCATCATGCGAGAAGTTATTGTAGTATAGGGTGGATAAAACGCCTGAAAAGAAGTAAATCCGTTCCGCTGCTTCATAATAGGTTTTTCGTTTGAAAATGCCAGAAAACCATAATGACCATGCGAACTTCCCATACCACTATTCTTTACTCCACCAAAAGGGAGATTGTGATGAAGAAAATGAATACCACAGTCGTTAATGCAAACACCTCCTGCTGAAGTTTCCGAGATTATTTTTTGCTGTTCCTTTTCCTTCGTTGTAAAAACATACAGCGCAAGCGGTGTTGGTTTTTGATTTATTATCTGAATGGCATCATCTAGGTTTTTATAAACTACGATAGGTAAGATTGGGCCAAAAATCTCTTCTTCCATTATACTGGAATTGAGATCAACATGAGTAATAATAGTAGGATGTATAAAATTCTCTTCTGAACGCATCTCACCTCCCCAAGCAACACGCGCGCCTTTATCTTTTGCTTCTTCCACCAAATTCGCTAATCGCGTAAAGTGCGATTGATTAACAATCCGGCAGTAATACTTGGATGTTGCCATTGACTCACCCTTTTCCACAAAGCGTGCATTAACAACATCCATCAACTTGTTTACAAATTCGTCTGCTACTTTTTCATCGACTAATACATAGTCAGGCGCCACACATGTTTGTCCATTGTTCACAAACTTTGCTACTGCAGTACGCAAAGCTGCGTCTTTTAAATTGGCCGAAGCGGTAACAATCGTTGGGGATTTCCCACCAAGCTCTAGTGTAATTGAAGTTAAGTTTTTTGCTGCGGCACGCATTACTACTTTACCAATAGCAGGACTTCCGGTAAAAAAAATATGATTGAATGGATAGGTAAGTAATTCTTGAGAAGTTTTAGCATCGCCTTGAAAAACAGTAACAACTTCGGGATCAAAAATCTCATCGGCCATTTTTTTGATTAGTGCAGATACATGTGGTGTAAGTTCAGATGGCTTAAGGATAACATTGTTGCCAGCAGCTAAAGCAGAAATTAGTGGCCCAATGCACAGACTAAAAGGATAGTTCCACGGAGCTATGATGAGACACGCACCTTTTGGTTCGTATTGCAACCAAGAGCGTGTACCTAAAAATGGGAGTGGAGCATCTACTTTTTTTGGTGCTGTCCAACGATAGAGATTGACGGTTGCTACTTTAATTTCTGACAAAACATGAAAGAGCTCAATGCCATCTACCTCTGTAGGGTTCTTACGGAAATCGGCATACATAGCTGCATGAATAGCTGGCCTGTTGGCATGGATCCACTTCTGAAGAGCCTTTAGCCGCTCTTTTCGGACTACTAGGCGCTCTGTTCTTCGATCTATAATTGACTGCTTTTGAAGCAAAAAGGCTGCTTTAATCGCTTCTTGATCAGTTATTTCCATTTCTTTAGTCATCCTTTAAAGGTAAATCAATCTTATTTATCGAACCTCCGTGCAGATTGTCTGCTTCAAGTATTGTCTAATATTACTTAATTGTTAAATTTGGTAACATTAAGGTAACATTGAATTAATATGAGGGGTTGGTTAATCGTTTTCTGCCTTATTCCACTTTTGTCAGTTGGGCAACATGGAGCAAATCAGTCTGACGCGCTTCACACCCTTTCCGACTATACTAACCTCTTTGCCTACTCAATTCGTTCACAGCAAGAACCCCAAGTCGATCGTTTACTTTCACTGGCACAAAAACTGGAATCGAAAAAAGTATCATACCGAAATGAGAAGAAATTTTTAAAATATGTATTTGCCAAGTCCCATCAGCAATTACTAAAAAAGTATACCGACTACGCTACGTTTACCGAAACACTAAATTCGGGTACTTATAACTGCCTTACAGCTACGATTACTTACTCGTTGCTTTTAAACTACTTGAATATTCCGCACGAAGTGATTGAAACAAACTATCACATTTTTATTATAGCCACAACTAAGCATGGTGACGTATTGCTAGAGACTACAGATCGTTTGAATGGCTTTGTTGAAAATGCTCAAGAAATTGAGCAAAGAATAAATGATTATAAAAGTATTAACCTGACGCTAACTGATAACCAAAAGTATTATTACCAATACGATGCAAATCTCTACCATCGGGTTTCGATTAATGAACTCATTGGGTTGCAGTATTACAACATGGCAGTAATAGCCTACAACCAACAAGAGTTAATAACTTCCATTAAGCATCTTGATGAGGCTACAGACCGTTATCATTCTCCACGAACCGATGAATTTTCTCGTATTATTCAACTAACTATTCAAGAAAGCAAACTCGATTTGTCCGCCAAAGAATCTTACCTGAATAAACTTAGAAGCATTCGCCAAAAGCAACAGTCCAATGTTATGGCAAGCAGTCAAGTTCGCAACTAATAGCGCTTACATTAGTTTCACTTTAATCGGTAAAAACAGAACGGATTATTCGTCTTTTAATTTTCCAGAATTCGTAGCTCAACGCGTCTGTTAAGTCGATGCGCCTCTGGGGTGCTATCGTGCGATAAGGGAGTAGTTCCGCCAAATGCTTTTGTCTTAATTCTATTTTTAGTTACACCCTTTGAAACCAAGTAGTTCTTCACTGATTCTACCCGAGCTTTAGATAACTTCATATTTTCCTTCGGGTCGCCCAGGTAATCGGTATGTCCTTCTAATTGAATGACCATGTTTGCGGTCTCCTTCATCATCGATACAACTAAGTCTAACTCTGGAAAAGACTCTGGATTAACTTTTGATTTCCCCACCTGAAAAATCACGTTATCTAATCGCATTACATGCCCTACTGCATGTTTCTTTTGTGCGTTCGATAAGCCAACCGTTAGCTCGATATCTCTAATGATCTTTCCTTCTTCATTGGCTTCTGCCGGATCTAGCATGTACTTAGCCGTAGCAAAACCATCTGCCTCCACCATGATAGAATATTTCTCGCCATCAAACATAGGAAAGGTAAAAGAGCTGGCCGTAAAAGTTCCTACTCTACTTCCATAAGGTAAACTTTGGTAGGTAATACGCGCTACTATAGGTTCTTTCGATTCGGCATTGATAATGTTGCCCTGCGCATGTATTAAACTGTCGAGCGACTGTGCTGTGGCATATGTCGACATCAACCAACAGCATACATGCAGTTTAAAAAATAGTTTGTTCATAACAGGTTGTGATTACAATTTCAAAATCTTGAATTCAACCCTGCGATTCTTTCTCCTTCCTTCTTTTGTTTCATTACTTTCAGAGGGCTTTTCTTCTCCAAAGAATAATGTGGTAATACGATCTTGCGCAACTCCTTTCTCCACTAAATATTTTACTACTGCTTTCGCTCTGCGTTCTGATAAGGTTAGGTTATAGGCTTCAGGGCCGGTTGCATCTGTATGTCCTGATATCTCAATAAGCATAGTTGTTTTCTCTCCCATTAATTTCACAATTCGATTTAGCTCGGGGAATGATTCTGCCTTTAATACAGCTTTATCAAAATCAAAGAAAACGTTATTCAATACAATGCTCATGTTCTCTTGTATAGTCGCCAACTGAATAGGCTGTAGATTAAAGTCGCGGTTATCAATTATCTCATCGCTGGTAACATCACGTAAATCTAAATTCCGACTTTCAGAAATCTTCCCCTCTGCCTCTGCTCGAACACCATATAAATGACCTGCCGGCAATCGTATTTCATACTCACCTGTTTCAGGATTTGATTTGGCAATACCTACTTCTTTTCCATCAGGCAATCTTTCGTAAATAATTTTTGCTTCGATTGGCTTGCCAGTTGTTTGATCAATAATCTTTCCGCGCACGGTTACCCATGGATCAGGATTTTTAACGATCGGCAACTTAACACGAAAAATATCGGTGTTGGTTTCAGTAACGCCACGCGAGTAGTATGCATATTCGCTGGCTACCGGAATATTAAAAAATAGATCTTCTAACGGTGAGTTAATCTCAGGACCTAAGTTTTCGGGTTCTGACCATTTTGTCCAAGTGTCATCGAGCCTGCGGGTAACGTAAATATCGCTACCACCATAACCGCTAAATCCGTTTGAGGAGAAGTATAGCGTCTTGTCGTCAGAAGCCATGAAAGGCGCAGATTCTTCACCTGCTGAGTTTACCACATCGCCTAAGTTTAAGGGCTCTGTCCAAGTACTATCGTTTTGCATGAACGAAACATATAAGTCGCGATCACCAAAAGAATCTTCACGTTCTACAGAGAGTAAAAGTGTTTGGCGATTATCGGTTAGAAAGTAATTTGCCTTTTCGTTGAAGTTATAATCGTTAATAATATTTAGTGCAACAGGTTTACTCCACGATCCGCCAACATTAGAACTCAGTGAAACCCCCGCAGCCATTTTGCCTTTGTCCAAATATTTATTGCCCAATAACATTACCACGGTTTTTCCATCGGGCGTAACAGATTGGATACTGTTAACAAAATTAGGACCTTCATTATTGAATTGAGTACCCATGTTTTTAGCTAGTTGCCAGCGTCCGGCTGAGTCTAGTTCTGAATACCAGATATCTTCCTTATCGGCAATACCGCCAATATTTTCAGGGTGATTTTTGCGACTAAAATAAAGTGTTTTTCCATCGGGCGAAAGAAGCGGATTCATCTCGCTGTATTCGCTATTCACGTTTTTATCTAAAGCTTCTATAGAAATACCAGAAGCCAGCAATTGCATTTTGGGGATGTCTGCAATAATGGGGTAGTTAGAATCGGCAATCGCAACTGCATCAATTCCATAATAATCTGGTACAGCTGCACCTTCGAATTCAATTTTAATAGCGGCTACTTTATAGGGAGTGAGATCCATGAAAAGGTTTAACATTCTACCTTTAAGCGGTACAGACATGGGGTTAAGGGTATTTACTACATACTCTCTTCCATTTTCATCGTATGCCAACACACGATAAATAGCACTTGGATTATGTGATTCGGCAATGGCAATTTGTCGAATGTTCATAGGGGTGTCGAATCCAAGCTTCAAAAATTCTTTGCGATTTGGTTTATCGGGAGCCCAAGCATTAGGGCTTTGACCTCCGGCTGGTAGTACGTTTGGCTTACCCAAAGCTTGTTTCGCGCTGTATTGTACAGGGGTTAATTCGGAAGAAAACTCTAGAACACTAGAAGCCCACTGAACAGTCTGGCCTTGAGAAGTTAATGCAAAACCAGTTAAAAGAAATAGGGAGAGTAGAAATCGCTTCATGCACCAGCAAAGTTTTAGGATTCAAGGGTTAAACTTAACCAAAAAAAACAAAATCAGCGCTGCCAAAATTTTTAGAGTAACCAAAAAGCATTCTGCTACTCGAGTGAATGGTTGTTAAAAAGTAGAAACCCGATGTGCAATAAAACCCCAAAACGATTTTCCGGATCATCATAATAGTTCATGCTAAGGCTTACTGGCCCAATGGCTGAGTGGAAAACGAAGCCCGCTGTACCGGCAAAAAATACCTGAGTAATGCTATTACGGATGGAAGCTTCCTGATTAACGGTTTCCACCACATAATCAAATGGCTTGAAAAGGTAGCCTTCCAATCTAAAGTCAAGCTTGTTACGTAGTTCAAAAACATTTTTAGAACCTATCGCCAAATAGTTAAACGATCTGAAATTTTGCAAAATTAACGCGCGGCTATCTTGGATAGGAAAGAAAGACGGTGCGTTAATTATAGTACCATAATAGTTTTGAAAAAATGGTTGATTAGAAAATACCGCTTCAGCATAATAACCCGGGCGATACCATGATGAACCAAAAAACTGTTCGGAGGTAGCCTTTACACGAAACCATTGATGGTGCGCTTTTATCTCGCCAGCTTTGACAGATGTATTTCCAGGTCGGTAGTCTTCATTTGTATTAAAGTAAAATGCAGAAAAATAAAATGCCTTGCCTGATGAAGCATATTGCTTTCGGTTAAGCGTATTCGAGGTAATACGCAGCCCAGCTTTAAAACCATTCAGTCGATGCTCATCTAAGGTATCTGTACTAATAAAGATGTTACCATTAACATACCGATCAACCGTACTAAAACCTTCTATATTGAAGACTGTCTTATACGACTTACGTAATGGCAAGCCAACATCCAATGCATACTTTCGATTGATTCGCCTGAGTACCGTTGGGTTAGTAGCGGTTGCTACATTTTTAAGTAGATCATCGCCTTGTAAAAAATCCCAGCTACTGTAGGCTGTATAAGGTTCTAGATAAAACGGAAGTGGGAAGTCAATACGGGCTTTAAGAAGAGCCGATTTATAAAAACTACCGGTTTGAAACCCCGCATAATAATGCGTTAACATACGTCCAAATCGATAATAACTTAAGCCTAAATACAAGTTGCTGATATCGCGTGTAGCAATGACACCACCAAAATCAACTTTAAAATTTTGTTGTGGCCTTCGCGCTAAATGAAAGTCAAACATTCTTCTCGTGCTATCGTAGCGAATTCCCGGATACGTATTCGCGAAGTAACTCTCCGACACTAACCGAAAGTATCCGTCTTTAATTACCTGCAAGTTCAACTGCTCACCTCTACCTTCATTCACCTTAAAGTATCTGCGAATGTACCCACGCTGCCGTTTATTAAATCCACTAAACACAATCTTATCAAACGTATCCGGAACATTTTTATCAAAAAAAGCAGCACGCTTGGCAGTTAGTTCTTCTGGCGAAGACCGCGATGAAATTTTACTTTTTATTTCTTCGATTTGCCGGATGGTCTGCACATATCCGCTATCGAGTAAGCTTTGGGCGCGGCTGAAATCAAAAGATGTAAACCCCTTTAGGTTTGGTTGAATAAAAACTCCATTTGCTGGAATTTGTGAAGGGTCTGATTTATCGAGTAATAAGTAGAGAAGCGATTTCGAAATAATTTTATCATCCGTATCAAACGGATACTCTTCATATACTTTTGCGGATACGTTAACACCAATTATAACATCCGGATTAAAATCCTTTTGCGCTACATTAACTGGAAAATTATTATAAACACCACCATCAAATAAATATTTACCATCAATACGAATAGGTGTGTAAAAAAATGGAACTGTTTGAGTTGCTCGTAAAGCATCGGCCATCGATCCCTTCGATAATACTACTGCCGACTGCGTAAAGATATCGGAAGCTACAACACGAAACGGAACAAATAAATTATCAAAATTGCCATTGCTGATTGCACTCGCCTTGTACATTTTTTCTGCAAAGGCAAAATTTAATGATGCATCATTGGCAATGCTGGTATTAAACTGAAAACTGAATGTTGAATCTACCGCCAAATTTAATTTCAAAAACTGAGGTGTATCGTCACTTTGATGGTAGAAGTAATTATAGCCTTCTTCGGAAAACCCGTTTACCCATCGAAGAAATTCATCCGACAAAACAAGCTTCTCAATTTCTGCGGGGCTCATCCCTGCGGCATAACAACCACCTATTATACCTCCCATAGAAGTCCCAGCAATGTAGTCAATGGGGATGTTATGCTCTTCTAATGCTTTTAATACACCTACATGTGCGATGCCTTTTGCAGCACCTCCACTCAATACTAAAGCTACTTTTTCTTGTGCGTTAGCATCAACTAAAAAGAATGAAAAAAGAAATATAAAAATGTACCTCATGCAATTAGAAAGGGCAACGTAACCAAACTCAAAAAGTTAGTTAAAATTACGTGCTATAACGAGGCGACAACTAAAAAAATTATAAAGAAGCTATTGGATCTTCTTCTTGCTGTGGAAATGGAATTGTATTTAATCGATCAATTAGTGTTGTCTTTATCTTTTCAAACGATTCCAGTTGGTCTTCTTTAACCGGTTGAGATGGTGGCAACTCTACTTGAAGCGCATCTACCTGCACACCGTTTCTCCAAAACCGATAACATAAATGTGGACCTGTAGCTAACCCAGTGCTGCCCACATAACCAATGGTTTGACCTTGTCTTACTTTCGTGCCTGCTTTTACGCCATCAGCAATTTTAGACATGTGCAAGTACTGTGTCGTATAGGTAGCATTATGCCGTACCTTAACATAATTTCCGTTGTTCGATTTGTACTGAGCTTCTTGAACAATACCATCACCCACTGAGCGTATAGGGGTTCCGGTAGGTGCGGCAAAATCAGTACCCAAGTGCGCTTTCCATCTTTTTTGTACCGGATGAAATCTGTTCATCGTGTACCGCGAGCTAATGCGTGTAAACTCAATGGGGTATTTCAGCAGGGCTTTGCGTAAACTTTTACCTTGATCATCGAAATAATCAATTCCTTCGCCTTGATCAAAAGGAAAGGCATAGTACGGACTACCAAAGTGTTCGAAGTAAATTCCATTAATTTGCTTTATTCCTACTGACACACCTTCTACTTGGGCTTCCTCATAAATTAATTTAAACTTATCGCCACGTTGTAAACGCTGAAAATCAACTTGCCATCCAAAAATATCAACAAACTTATTAGTTAGTTCATGCGAAATGCCCAACTCTTCAATGGTGCT
Organism: uncultured Chryseolinea sp.; assembly: GCA_964397805.1. Lineage (GTDB taxonomy): Bacteria > Bacteroidota > Bacteroidia > Cytophagales > Cyclobacteriaceae > Chryseolinea. The sequence goes on from CAYNKN010000008.1 coordinate 11,662, forward strand.
CGATAAGTTTGATTTAATTTCACCCGCAATACTTTTTTCTACCACAATCACATCACGCTTACAAACATCTACAAAGAGCGTATCATCAAATCTAAAAATAATGTAGTCTATCGGATTTGGCTCATACACAAATGCACGTGCTGTGCGTAATGAATCTTGATCGCAAATGAGTGTATACTTTTTATTAGCAGCTAACTTTCTTACATCAAATACATTTTTAGAAAGCTGAGAAACCTGATGGATAATTTTAGTGGATACATTGTGCGCATATAAAATATCGCCCAAACGCTGATTATGCTTTATCTTATCTTCAATAACCGTATAGTTATCTACTATCATCCCATATAGTAAATTGGGTTCTTTCTCCTCAAGCTCCATACCTGGCACACAATCATCCAAATCAGAGACCTGGTTATGTGTCATCATTGACTTAATAAAGTAATTAGCAGAAAGCACAGCAAGTACAAGTACTGCAATACCTAAAAACCCAAGTAAGCGTTTTTGCATGTGTATAATTTGTTTAGCCAAATGGCAATTAAAAAATCAAGCAGCAAAGATAATGGTTTAAAAAATGAGGAGCTCCCCGTTTGCCGCGAAAGATCAAATATAGAATAGAATGCTGATTTACACAATGTAAGGTTTAAGAATGAACCTGAACCTTTAACCAAGAAAAGGACATAATAGCCGAGTAGTTTTAAAATTCGCTTAGTATAATTCCTTAAACTTTGCTTTTCCTCGGTCTAGAAACTCAACAAATCCAGGCACGCTTTTATCGTAGCCATAAGGCGATACCAAAACGCGTTCATCGCTGCCCACCAATACATAAAATGGCTGCGCGTTATTGTTAAGGTTAGCAATTTGGAGATCTGCATTTTGCTTACCTAACGTCTTTTTTACTTTATTATCATAAGTAGAGGTGAACCAGTCTTGTTCGGGTAAAGCAGTTTTATCATCTACATAAAGGGCAACCACCACAAAATCATTCTGTAAACGAGCGAGCACCTCTGGATCGGCCCATACTACTGCTTCCATTTCCCTGCAGTTGGTACATCCATGCCCGGTGAAGTCAATAAAGAGTGGTTTATTTTGCTCGCGCGCACAGGCTAATGCCTGGTGGTAATCAAAATACCCGGTTAACCCATGTGGCAGGTGAAGGAAGTCAGCATATTTGGGTGTGTCGCAAAGTTGATTGGTTGCATTGGCTTTAGTTGCAGCGAGTAAATCAAAATCGTGTGTGTACATAGGCGGCAAGTATCCGGCTAATGCTTTAAGGGGCGCACCCCACATGCCGGGAACCAAGTATACAACAAACGTAAAGGAGACTATAGCGAACAGTAAGCGCGGAACACCAATACGTTTATCTTCTACATCTTTACCCGTATCACCAGGTAGTCTAAAAGCCTTCATTAAGTAAAGCCCAATGAGTGCGACCAACACAATCCAAATAGCAATATTGATTTCCCGATCGAGAAAACCCCAGTGAAAAGCTTGATCTGCAATACTTAAAAACTTAAAGGCCAGTGCTAATTCCAGAAATCCAAGAACAACTTTAACCGAGTTTAACCATCCGCCTGATTTTGGTAATGTACTTAACCACCCAGGAAAAAACGCAAACAATGTGAAGGGTATAGCAAACGCTAACGAGAATGCGAACATGCCCACAATAGGTTTCAGAAACTCACCTCCGGCAGAGGAAACCAAAATACTACCAACCAATGGCCCTGTGCAGGAAAACGAAACCAACACTAGGGTAAATGCCATAAAAAACACTCCGGCTATTCCACCTTTTTCAGCTTGTTGATCTACCCGGTTAATGAATTTACCCGGTAATGTTATCTCGAATAATCCGAGAAAAGAGAGACCAAAAATGATGAAGACTAAAAAAAATATAATGTTCGGTAGCCACTCCGTTGAAAGGTGATTAGCTGTTTCGGGTCCCATGAGTGGTGCCAGTGCCGCCCCAATAATGGTGTAGATTAAAATGATTGAAAAACCATAGATCAATGCCAACGACCGCTTTCCCTTTCCGGTAAAGTAGCTCACCGTCATGGGTATCATGGGGAACACGCAAGGTGTAAGTAGCGCAGCCAAGCCGGCTAAAAAGGAGAGCAGAAAAAACCCAAGCAATGAAGCTTGCCGCGGGTCTTCCTGAACTAAAGTTGGGTCAAGTATAGGGCCTCTACTTTTTTCGAAAGTTTTAACAGCTGTTGACTTAAGCGTATCAACTATATGCGTAGACGCTTCACTTTCTTGAACTGCTTCTTGAACTGGTTTGCTTTCCGCGGTAGATGATGCGTTGTTTTTTGGAACTTCCGACTTTGCATTTACTCGGATGGCACCAAAAGTTAAGTCACCATCAAACAACACGCATTGACCTTGAGCTTCGGAGCAGACTTGCCCTTCATAAGCAGCTTTGATCACTAAGTCGGCTGTAAGAATTTTGATCTTTTGCCTAAACTCACCAGTTTTTTCAAATACACGAACATCGCAACCAAATATTTCATCGTGCTTCGCTTTGTCTTTAATGGCTACCAGCGATCCTACTAGTTCAAAACTTTTATGCTTTTCAAACTCAATCGATAAAGGAATAGGGCCACAGTCAGGATCGAATCCAATGGAATAGATGTACCAGTTTTTATCAATCGTTGCTTTAAAAACAAGTTCCACCTCATCACCCACAGAAAATGAACCAGAAGGTGTATTCGCCAGTAGTTTTGCGGGTTGTAAAATTTGCGCTTGAAGCCAAGCCGTTTGAAAAATAAATAGGCACGCTACCAAAAAAAACTTTCTCATATACGCATCATCGTTTTGGTGCCCCAGAAATAAATTAACCTATTCAATAAAACACCACGTGGCATTTAACTTCTTAGTGGTACTTATAGTTCAACTTCTATTTGCCCCCGAATAATATCTTCAAAAGATTCGCGCGTTCGAATTAATTTCGCCTCACCATTAATAATTAACACCTCGGCTGGGCGCAATCGCGAATTATAATTAGAGGCCATTGAAAATCCGTATGCCCCAGCATTTTGAATAGCCAGCAAATCACCTTCGCGCACTTCGTTCAGTGTGCGGTCTGATCCGAGTGTATCGGTTTCGCAGATATAGCCCACCACAGAATATACTTTTTTATCACCCCCGGAATTAGAAACATTTACAATGTGGTGATAGGAGTCATACATCATTGGCCGGATTAAATGATTCAAGCCCGTATTAACACTAACAAAAGTAATGGTAGGTGTTTGTTTAACTACCGCTGCCGTTGCGAGTAGTGTACCCGATTCGCTTACTAAAAATTTTCCAGGTTCAACCCAAAGCTCTAGCTTGCGTCCATACGTTTCACAAAATGTTTGAAAGACTTTCGATAGCTTCGAACCTAGCTCTTTAACATCGGTTATTTTATCGCCTTCTTTATACGCTACCTTAAAGCCACCCCCAAAGTCGATAAATGCTAAGTGTGGAAAATGGCGAGCGATATCAAATAATATATCCGCCATTTTTAAAAATACGTCTGCATCAGAAATTTCTGACCCGGTATGAATATGAAGTCCGTTAACTTGTATGTTATATTCACTCACCACTTCTTTAAGCTGTGATAGTTGTTCTACCGATATACCAAACTTAGAATTACTATGACCGGTAGATATCTTATAATTACCTCCGGCTAAAATATGTGGGTTTAACCGAATGCAGCAGGGATAGGTACTGCCATACTTTTCACCAAACTTTCTAAGTGTAGAGAGATTATCGATATTGATGGATAGCCCAAGAGAAACCGCATCGCTTATCTCTGTAAAATCTACTCCACTTGGTGTAAACATAATTTCAGCAGGTGTAAATCCGGCTCGCAACGCCAGCATGGCTTCCTGTGGCGAAACAACGTCAACACCTGCACCATGCTTGCGTATCAACTTTAATATAGAAATATTGGTAAGTGCCTTTGCGGCATACTTTACTTTCAAATCTATTCCTGCAAAAGCATCTTTTAAGCTTTTGATTTGTGCAGCAATTTTGTCTCCGTCATAAACATAAAGTGGTGTGCCAAATTGTTGAGCAATATGTTCAACATCAATTCCTTGAATAGTGTATGTTTCTGCACTTCTTTCCATGCGTAAGATTTAAACGCCTCAAATATACCTTACGCTTTTTTAATTCTGACTTCTGGATGCTTAATTCTATTTTAGCGCCTGTAACACTAAAACCTTCGTAGCATGAAATTATTCTTTCGTGAATATGGCCAAGGCCAACCCATGATTATCCTCCACGGCTTGTTTGGATCGTGCGATAACTGGTTAACACAGGCAAAAATGTTATCACCCCATTATAAAATATATACGGTTGATCTTCGTAATCATGGACAGTCGCCCCACAGCGATGACTTTGATTACCCAGCGATGGTAAGCGACTTAAAAGAGTTTGTGGATGAACACGGCCTTACTCGCTCCATCGTTATTGGGCACTCGATGGGTGGAAAGGTGGCGATGAATTTCGCATTGTCGCATGCGGAAATAATTACTGCACTAGTTGTAGTCGATATTGCTCCACGTGCTTATAACCTAGAACACTACACTATTTTGGAAGGACTAAATGCTATTCCGTTAGCTACACTCACCTCGCGACAAGAAGCTGATGATGCGTTAGCTGCCTATGTTCCTGAACCAGAAGTACGGCAGTTTCTTTTAAAGAATTTGCAACGAAAACAAGATGGCGGTTTTTCATGGAAACTAAATCTGCCGGTAATTACCGAGAAGCTTAGTAACATTGGTGTTGCCTTAACATCAACAGGCACCTTTGAAGGTCGTACATTGTTTGTACGCGGTAGCCGATCAAATTACATCGGTGATGCCGACATGGAAGGAATAAAAGAAATCTTTCTGCACGCTGAGGCAGAAAGCTTAGACACCGGTCATTGGGTGCAAGCTGAAAAACCACAAGAGTTTGTTGACTTAGTTTCTGGATGGCTAGGTAAATCCTAACCATCCATTCCTGTTTTTACTACTGCTTTGCGTATTGTTTATAAAACGAAATGATCGTTTCAATACCTAATAAGAAGTTCTTAACGCCATAATGTTCGTTTGGTGAGTGTATCGCATCGCTATCTAAACCAAAACCCATAAGCACAGTATCCAGACCAAGCGTTTTCTTAAACAGTGCTACAATGGGTATGCTACCGCCATCGCGCGTTGGTATAGGTGCTTTTTTCCATACCTCTTCAAATGCTGCATGCGCGGCCCGATATGCTTTTGAATCTGTAGGTGTAACGGCAGGCTCACCACCATGATGCGCAGTAACTTTTACCGTAACATACGTTGGTGCTATCGCTTGAAAGTGCTTCGTGAAAAGTTCGGTTATCTCTGCACTTATCTGATTCGGCACCAATCGCATGGAGATTTTTGCATGTGCTTTTGATGGCAATACTGTTTTTGCGCCTTCGCCTGTATATCCACCCCAAATGCCATTTACATCTAGTGTAGGTCTTACGCCCGTTCGCTCTAACGTGGTGTAACCCTTTTCGCCCGTAATGGCAGCAATGCCAAGCTCTTCTTTATAAGCCTCCACATCGAAAGGTGCTTTATTTAAAGCCGCTCGTTCTGCCGCTGTAAGCTCGGCTACTTTATCATAAAATCCTGGAATGGTTACGCGGCCATCTTCATCATGCAACGAATCTATCATGCTACACAATACATTAATAGGATTGGCAACAGCACCTCCGTACACTCCTGAGTGAAGATCACGATTCGGCCCCGTTACTTCTACCTCCATGTAGCTTAACCCTCGCAGACCAGTAGTAATTGAAGGGTGATCTAAAGAGATGATGGCGGTATCAGAAATCAAAATGATGTCTGCCTTGAGCTTATTTTTATTTTCCGCCACAAAAACACCGAGGTTGTCTGAACCAACTTCTTCTTCACCCTCAATCATAAATTTTATGTTGCAGGTAAGCAAATTGAGCTTCGTCATAATCTCAAAGGCTTTTACATGCATGTAAACTTGACCCTTGTCATCGCATGCTCCCCGCGCATAAATTTTTTCATCTTTTATAACTGGTTCAAATGGAGGTGAGTGCCACAAATCAAGCGGATCGGGAGGCTGAACATCGTAGTGTCCATACACGAGTACGGTTGGCCAAGTGGAGTCGACTATTTTTTCTGCATAAACAATAGGGTGCCCTTTTGTTTCACAAATTTCAACGTTATCTACACCTGCTGCTTGAAGCTTATCCTTTAAGAACTCAGCTGCCTTTCGCACATCGGGTTTATGCCGACTATCTGCACTTACAGAAGGTATGCGAAGCCAATCAAAAAGCTCTTCTAAAAATCGTTCTTTGTTTGTGGTAATGTATTCGTTTATCATAGGTAATTTATTCGGTTCGGATTATTTACACTTTTGATATTCAGTTTTTTGTTTTGTCTGATTTCCACTCCAGCGTATTAATCAAATGCATCATGTCCTTTTTCATATACTCGATGGCGGGTGCTAATGAATCGTTTGCCACTTTTGTATTAAAGTATAACGCGCCTCGCATAAAGTTTTTTACCGAGTCGGTAATAGTAAACTGAAACTGACTAGGTACTTCACCTTCCAGCTCAGCAATTACAGCTGTTTTACCAGATGGCGTTAATGTAATTACTTCGTTGATGGCATACGCCTTTATTTGATGTTTCGCGGTAAGCGTATACGCATCGTCTAAAAATTCTTTTAATAATTTTTGATTTTGGTTAACCGCTTTGTACGTAATGTGTATGGTAGAATTAATTTCTGGGTAGAAAAGTTCTAGCCAGTAACGTTCGCTAATGCCGGAGGTATCAGCTAAAAGTCGCGCATGCTTTGAGTACTCAAACGAATAGGGTAGTGAATCTGGAATACTGTGGTATGCCGGCTCCGGCAAAACCAATCGGTTATACCCTAATGGTTTGGGTAAAAAAGTTTTGTCGCATCCCAACAAGCACATCATAACCAGTAATGCACCCAGAACACTGCTGCTTAACCAAAAAATTCTATTCTTCTTTCTGCTCATGAATTTGTACACGCACACGTTTAATTCTTTTTCGATCGGCTGCTTCTATTAAAAATGTATATTGTTCGTAACTAATTACTTCACCTGCTTTAGGTAGTTGGTTGTTCAGTTCGAGTATTAAACCACCAAGCGATTCACTTTCGCCACTGACCTCATCAAATGTATTGCTCTCTATCGATAAGGCTTTACAAAAATTATGAAGCGGTGTTTTTCCTTCAAACACAAAGGTGTTATCATCAATTTGTTGATAGCTTTTTCCTACCTCATCAAACTCATCATTAATTTCCCCGATAATTTCTTCAATAATATCTTCTAATGTAATTAAGCCAGCAACACCACCATACTCATCTACCACCAACGCCATGTGTACACGCTTTTGTTGAAAGTCTTTTAGTAGCGAGTCAATCTTTTTAGTTTCTGGCACAAAAAAACCAGGGCGTAATAATTTTTGCCAATCAAACGAACTGTCTTGATCTAAATAAGGCAGCAAATCTTTAATGTATAAAACACCTTCAATTTTATCGATCGATTCGCGATATACTGGAATTCGCGAAAACCCTGACTTGTTTACGAAATCCATTAGCTCAAAAAAGTTAAGCTCAACATCAGCGGCCGATATATCCATCCGTGATCGCATCACTTGCTTCACCGTAAGAATTCCAAAGTTTACAATCCCTTTTAAAATCTCTTTCTCTCCAGCTGAGGTTTCATCGTTACCTGTAGCCAATTCTAATGCTTGATTTAACTCTTCAACCGTTGTTTGATATCCCTTCTTTTTAAATTGACGCTCCACAACATTACTCATGCTCATGAGGGGAATGGCAATAGGTCGGCATAGAACAACAAGAACTTTCCATGCGCCAGCCATAAATCGCGCAAACGTTACATTGTTTTTTGTGGCATAAACTTTAGGTATGATCTCACCAAAAAATGTAATGGCAAAAGTTGCTGAAAAGGTTACCATGAGCACCACAAACTCTTCGGGATTGTTGGTTCCGGCCATATCCCACATTAAAAAAGTAGCAATCGTTACAATGCCTACATTAATGGTATTATTCATAACCAAAATGGTAGCCAACAGTAATCTGGGCTTGTTAAGCAACCCAACAATAACTTTGTCTTTTTTTACAGTGCTCTGACGAAAAGCTTCCAGGTCATCGGCCTTTAAAGAAAAGAATGCAACCTCTGAAGCAGACACCAATGCCGACAAAAGCATGAGCGCTGCCAATACGGCAAAGCTCAGACCGTAAACCAGATTTTGATTCGATAAAATGTTTGCTAAAAGAAAATAACTGGGAGGCTCGTCCACGATGTGTTGTTGTTAGTTAAACATCAGAACGGTAAATCGTCAGTACCTGAGTCGACAGGCGCTGGTGCTCGATAACCGCTATCGGCTTGGCTATTCTCTGGCGCTGCATAGCCTGCATTACTCCCGCCCCCACTACCACGTGTTGAAAGCATGGTCATATTATCGCCTACTACTTCTGTTGTATAGCGCGTAACGTTATCCTTCTCCCAAGAACGAGTTCTTAGCTTACCTTCAACATAAATCATGTCGCCTTTGTGCAAGTATTTTTGTGCTATTTCTGCTAACCCACGCCATAGCACAATGTTGTGCCATTCGGTAATTTCTTTTTTCTCTCCTGTGGTTTTGTCCTTATAGTTTTCAGAAGTAGCTATTGTAAAATTCGCCACTGTGGCTCCGTTTTCTAAATTACGTACTTCGGGATCTTTACCTAACCGGCCTACTAATATTACTTTATTAACACCTGACATATCAATTGATTATTTTTTACAACCTGAAATTCTTTCTTTAAGATGAACAAAAATACCATACTTCACTCAACTATAAAAGTTGATAGTCTTCCAGAAAGCGACTAATCAACACCGGCTTCGGCAGCACACCAATCTGCTTCAAGGAGTAAAATTTTTCTTTCCCCGCTATTAAATGATCACTTTTCCCTAGTGAAACAATCAAAAACTTCGATTGGATAATCTGATGGCTTAACACATGCTTATAAGGAGGTGATACTTCTAATTGGTGAACTTGCACATTCATTTTCAAGGTACTGTTAATTTCTAATAAAAGCTTTGCCGGACTAATCAGCCTCTTTTTTTCTATTAAATAGAAGTCATACAACCCACTCCAAATATCCTTTTCTTCTCTTTTTTTCATAAGCAATGAATTCCCACTGCGAAACACTATATAATAAAAGTATCGGTTGCGTGCCTTTTTGGCTTTTACTTTAACTGGTAATTGGTGCTGCATACCATGATTAGCCGCAAAACAAGCGGGTTTAAGACTACAGATATGGCATTCAGGATTTCTGGGAGTACACTGCAAGGCGCCAAACTCCATAACGGCCTGATTATGTTCGTCAGGTGTTTTTTTAGGTATAAGCTCGTTAGCGAGCGTTGAAAATACCCTTTTTCCTTCCGAACTATTAATGGGGATATCCAACCCAAAAACCCTTGAAAGCACCCGAAACACGTTACCGTCTACAACGGCCACAGGTTCTTTGTAGGAAATAGAAGCGATTGCTGCGGCTGTGTACTCACCAATACCCGGAAGTTTTTTTAGTCCATCAAACGTATCTGGAAATTTTGCCTGATGATCGTTAACAATTGTTTTTGCACAGCGGTGAAGGTTTCGAGCACGGGTATAATATCCTAACCCTTGCCAAAGTCGAAGCACTTCTTCTTCGGGTGCACAAGCCAAAGCCTTTACGTGGGGGTACTTTTCAACAAACTTAAGGTAGTAAGGCAAGCCTTGGCTAACACGGGTTTGCTGAAGAATGATCTCCGATAACCAAATTTTGTAAGGGTCTTTTGTCTTACGCCAAGGCAGCTCACGCTGATTCTTTTTGTACCACTTGGCGAGTTTATCAGAGAAATATCGTTTGTCCATCTACCTGATTATCAGATTTTTTCAATATTCATTTTTAATTGTGGGGGTAGCCTTTAAATTTGCGATCCCGAATTTTTTAAGTTCTAAAAATATATAACCGTGACCAAAGCAGATATTATTAACGAAATCGCTGAAAAGACAGGAGTAGATAAAGCCGATGTAACAGCCTCAGTAGAAGCCTTCTTTAGTGTAGTAAAAAATTCCATGTCGAGCGGTAGCAATATCTATATCCGTGGCTTTGGTAGCTTCATTAACAAAAAGCGAAAGAAAAAGATAGCTCGGAATATTTCCCGCAACACAGCATTAGTAATTGACGAACATTATGTTCCCAGTTTTAAGCCTGCAAAAATCTTTGTTAATAAAATCAAGAATAGCGAAAAAGTAAAAGAGCTTGCGGATAAAAATTAATTACGGTACCCGCTACTTTTAATACCCAAATGCTCTTCTTCTGTTTCTACACCCCAACATGGTAAAAACCAGAATAATCTTAATAGTTGTAAGCATTATCCTTGTTGTGCTGATTTTTCAGCTTCCAAAGGTTGTTGTAGATAACGACAATACCCTTTCAAACCCCACAGATTCAATTGCTGGTGTGGTTGATCGGCATGCACAGGCTCCGAAAGATGTTCTAGTCGATATTCAAAATATTCGGTCTCAACTCGCAGAAAGTAGCGGAAAAGAAAAAAATGCTATCTTTGCCGACTCTTTAGCAAACCTGTACCAAATAGCTGGCAAATTTGACAGCGCTGCGTGGTTTGCCGAGGAGGCTTCGAAGTTCTTTAACACGACTGAAAGTTGGATTAAGACAGGTAATCAGTATTATCAGGCATATACTTTTGCGGTGGATCAAACCAAGCAAAATGATCTTGCCGCGAAGGCTCAGCAGTATTACAAAAAGGTTCTGGAGGTAAATCCAAAAAACCTAGAGGTAAAAACTAATCTGGCCATGACCTACCTGAGTTCAGCCTCACCTATGCAAGGCATTTTAATGCTGCGCGAAGTGCTGGCCGAAGATCCAAAAAATGAAATGGCACTCTTCAACATGGGTATGTTGTCGCTACAGTCGGGTCAAAACGACAAGGCAGTAGAACGACTAACCGAGTTGATTGCGGTAAACCCAAACCATCTTCAAGGTCAGTTATTATTGGGTGTTGCGCTGCTTAACACAGGCAACAAGGCTCGCGCAAAAGAACAGTTCGAAAAAGTAAAGCAAATGGATACGGATCCGGCTGTTCAGGCAACTGTAGACTCGTACTTAAAGGATTTAAAATAATTTATTAACAAGCACCTCCGAAAGGAGAAAAACCAAAACATTACTATGCCCAGCGGAAAGAAAAGAAAGAAGCATAAGATGGCAACGCACAAACGTAAGAAGCGCCTTAGAAAAAACAGGCACAAGAAGAAATAACTGCGCCACCAGTTATCGGTAGACTCTGCGGAGTCTGCTTTATACACATCATTTTTACATTAACAGTTAAGTGTTTTGAGTAATGAACTAATTATTAGTGCCACTCAGGACGGATGTCGTATAGCCCTTCTTAAAGACAAAACGCTTGTTGAATTTCACAACGAAGATGAAGGTAGTAAGTTCACCGTTGGTGATATCTACCTGGGCACCGTTAAAAAAGTAGTTCAAGGCCTCAATGCAGCATTTATTGATGTCGGCTACGATAAAGATGCCTTCCTTCATTACCTTGATTTAGGCCCTCAGTTTGGTTCACTTCAAAAGTTTACAAAACTGGTTCGCGCTAAAAAAATCAATGGTGGGAAATTAGACAGATTCAAGCTTGAACAAGACATTGACAAGCACGGGAAAATTACCCAGCAGCTTACCAAAGGTCAATTACTTCCAGTTCAAATTGTCAAAGAGCCAATTTCTACAAAAGGGCCACGATTATCCTGTGAGTTATCCCTGGCGGGGCGTTACCTAGTGTTGGTACCTTATTCCAACACTGTAAGTGTATCGAAAAAAATTACCAGCAATGAAGAGCGCAAGCGCTTACTTCGGCTTATCCAATCTATTAAGCCCGAAAATTTTGGAGTGATCATTCGAACAGTAGCCGAAGGTAAAGAGGTTGCCGAATTAGATCGTGACCTTCGGAATATGGTGAAAACCTGGGAGGAAGGCATGACGCGCATGGTGAATGCCAATCCGCGCGAAAAAATAATTGGCGAGCTCGATAAAACTTCTTCTTTGCTTCGCGATATGTTGAACGAGTCGTTCGACAATATTCACGTTGACGACAAAAAGATTTTTGAAGATGTAAAGACCTTCATCCGCACCATTGCACCCGATAAAGAAAAGATTGTTAAGTTTTATACCGGCAAAGCCAAAATATTCGAGCACTACGGTATTGAGCGGCAAATTAAATCTGCCTTTGGCCAAACCGTAAGTTTACGCGCAGGCGGATATCTTATTATTGAGCACACAGAAGCCCTTCACGTTATTGATGTGAATAGCGGTAACAAATCGAACCGTGAAGAAAATCAGGAAACTACGGCACTCTCTGTAAACACAGAAGCTGCCAAAGAAATAGCCCGACAGTTGCGCTTACGCGATATGGGTGGAATTATCGTAGTCGATTTTATCGACATGAAAAGTCCTGATAACAAGAAGCTCATCTACAAAATCATGAAAGATGAGATGGTTGATGACAAAGCTAAATCAACCGTATTGCCGCTTTCGAAATTCGGACTTATGCAAATTACCCGCGAGCGGGTAAGGCCACAAACAAACATCACTACCAAAGAGGTTTGCCCTACTTGTAACGGTACCGGAAAAATTACCGCGGCTATTTTAGTAACGGATCTCATCGAGAAGAACCTGGATCATCTTATTCTCAAACAAAATGAGAAAAATTTA
>CAYNKN010000009.1:0-23617 GCA_964397805.1 uncultured Chryseolinea sp.
TTTTTTATGCCACCATCAGTCAGGGCACCAAGCCAACAGTAACTTTTGTTAACCCTGCTTTTGGTGAATTTATTTCATCGTATACAGCCGGAGTGCTTAGCTCAGGTTCAGCTATCCGTGTTGTGCTGGCACAAGATGCAGTAGATTCTTCTGCTATTGGGAAACCTGCCTCGGCTAAAATTTTCTCTTTTAGTCCTTCTATAAAGGGAACTACGGTATGGCTTGATAAACGTACAGTGGAGTTTAAACCCGAATCGCGTCTTACTTCCGGACAAGTTTATGAAGTAACATTTGAACTCGGTAAGCTGGCAGAAGTTTCTAAAGAACTGAATGTGTTTCAGTACACCTTTCAAGTGATGCCACAGAATTTTGAAGTTTCTATTGAAAATGTAAAGGCATATACAAAAACAGACTTAACCCGTCAGAAAATCGAGGGCATTTTATATACAGCCGATTTTGCTGATGGCGATGCGGTGGAGAAAATGGTAAACGTAACACAGGATGGAAAAGTATTGGGTGTTACCTGGAGTCATTTGGCAGAAGGTAAGCAGCATGTATTTACAGCAGAAGAAGTTGTGCGCAAGGAAGTAGCCGGAAAAGTAAAGTTTGATATTAATGGTAAGAGTTTAGGCATTACACAAACAGAAACTCGTGAGGTGGAAATTCCGGCATTGGGCGATTTTAAAATTGTGAATGTAAAAGTAGAGCAGCATAGTAATCAACATGTTGTTATTCAATTTTCTGACCCGCTAAACGAAAAGCAAAACGTAAGTGGCCTCATTACCTTAGGTAAGGCTGGTACATTAGATGTTGAAATTAAAGACAACGAAATAAAAGTATATCCTCCTGTTCGCCAGAGCGGCACACAAACATTAACCATCGAAGCTGGCATAAAAAATATTTTAGATTATCGCATGAAACAAGGTAGCTCCATGCAGGTAGTATTCGAACAAGTTAACCCAGCTGTTCGCTTCACAGGTAAAGGATCTATACTACCGGGTACCGATGGGTTAATTATGCCTTTTGAAGCGGTAAACTTAAAAGCCGTTGACGTGGAGATTGTTAAGATATTCGAAAAAAATATTGTTCAATTTTTTCAGGTGAATGATTACGCAGGTAATTCAGAATTGCGCAGGGTAGGGAAGCCCGTTTTTAAAAAATCGGTAGCGCTTGATAATGCTGGAGTAACCGACTTAGGGAAATGGAACCGCTTTACATTAGATCTTTCAAAGTTTATTAACACAGAACCCGGAGCCATTTATCAAGTTCGCATTGGTTTTAAGAAATCACAACTAGCTTATGTTTGTGATAACGATGAGCAAACAGCAAGTGGCTTGCAAAATCTGGAAGGGGAAGATTGGAGTGCTGACGAGCAGGATGAGAGTAGCTATTGGGATTCGTACGAAAGTTATTATTACGATGACGACTACGATTGGCGCGAACGCGATAATCCTTGCCACTCATCGTATTACACGAACAATCGAACAATAAAGCGAAATGTTATTGCTTCCGATCTGGGCTTACTGGCTAAGCGCGGTGGGGATGGCAATACGTTAATTTTTGTGAATGATTTAAAAACAACTCAACCCGTATCAAGCGTGTTGCTGGAGTTGTACGATTATCAACAACAGTTAATTGGTACCTCTACAACAAGTACAGATGGTAAAGCTGTTATTACTTCAAAAGACAAACCATTTATGGTTGTGGCAAAAATGGGATCGCAGCGCGGGTACCTCAAGCTGGCAGATGGCGAATCACTTTCGATTAGCAGTTTTGATGTGGGTGGTGAGCGAATCAAAAAGGGATTGAAAGGATTTTTATATGGTGAACGCGGTGTGTGGCGTCCGGGTGATTCGCTCTACATTACTTTCTTGCTCGAAGATAAACTGAAAACATTGCCGCCTACCCATCCCGTTGTTTTTGAATTACAAAATCCGCAAGGTCAAGTTACTAGTCGGTTGGTGCGCTCCAGTAGCGAGAATGGATTTTATGCATTTGGCACCAAAACCTCTCCGGATGATCCTACCGGTAATTGGACAGCACGCGTAAAGGTAGGTGGAACAGAATTTACGCAACCCGTAAAAATTGAAATGGTGAAACCCAATCGCCTGAAGATTAATCTCGATTTTGGTGTTGATAAAATTACGAGTAACAGCAACACCGTTTCGGGTAATCTAAAAGTGAACTGGCTACACGGAGCACCGGGCAGAAATTTACTTGCGCAGTTTGAGGTATTACTTACCAAGGCAGAGACTAAATTTCAACGCTATCCCGATTTTGTATTTGATGATCCTTCACGTGAGTTCACTAGCGAAACAAAAACCATTTTCGAAGGCTACACCAATGATGATGGAAACGCATTGATCAATGCATCGCTTCAAACATCCGATGCAGCACCGGGTATGTTGAATGCTGTTTTCCGCGGAAAAGTATTTGAAGAGAGTGGAAACTTTAGTGCCGATCGTTTTTCCATTCCCTACTATCCGTATGCATCTTTTACCGGGTTACGTTTACCACCGGGCGATAAAGCTCGTGGTATGTTACTTACCGATACCACACATCGCGTTGATGTGGTAACTATTGATGCCGATGGGAATCCGGTATCGCGCGACAAAATTGAAATGACTATTCACAAATTAGAGTGGCGTTGGTGGTGGAATAGTGAAGGTGAAAATGCCAACTACATATCAACAGCCTATTCGCAACCTATTGCAAAAGGTACTGCACGAACACAAAATGGAAAAGGCATTTGGGACTTTAAAATAAAGTATCCGGATTGGGGCAGGTATTATGTTCGTGCGTACGATCCGGTTTCGGGTCATGCCAGTGGTAAAGTAGTTTACATCGATTGGCCGGGTTGGGCTGGTCGCTCACGGGGTGGTAATCAAGGGGCAACTATGCTTTCGTTTACTTCCGATAAACCAGCCTATAACATTAGTGAAAAGGCTACCTTAATGATTCCGGGAAGTGATAAGGGCAGAGCATTGGTGAGTATTGAAAATGGAAGTAAGGTAGTTCAAACGTATTGGGTAGAAACAGTTAAAGGGGATAATCCTTTTAGCTTTCCGATTACAAAGGAAATGACACCTAATGTATTTGTTCATATTACACTCATGCAACCACATGCGCAAACGCTAAACGATTTGCCGATAAGATTGTATGGTGTAATTCCGATTACCGTAGAAGATCCGGAAACGCATTTGAAACCCATTATTACGATGCCCGATGTTTTAGAACCGGGAAAAGAAGTAGTAATTAAAATAGCCGAAGAAGAAAAGCGAAAAATGACGTATACCATAGCCGTTGTAGATGAAGGGCTATTGGATTTGACGCGTTTCAAAACACCCGATGCGTGGAATCGATTTTATGCGCGTGAGGCACTAGGTGTAAAAACATGGGATGTTTACGACCATGTAATGGGTGCATTCGGATCGCGTGTTGAACGACTGCTCGCTATTGGTGGCGACATGGAAGCGGCTACAAAAGAAGATGACGCAAAAGCTAATCGTTTTAAACCTGTGGTAAAATTTCTTGGCCCCTTTACATTAACTGGGGGTTCAAAAGAACATCGCTTTATCATGCCCAATTACATTGGCTCTGTTAAAACAATGGTAGTGGCTGGCTACGAAGGTGCTTATGGCAAAGCAGAAAAAGCTACACCTGTGCGCAAGCCATTAATGGTGCTGGCTACGTTGCCTCGTGTGCTCGGGCCTGATGAAAAATTAAAACTGCCTATCACACTCTTTACGATGGAGAAGAGTATCAAAAATATTAAGGTAGAAATAAAGGCTTCAGGGCCACTGCAAATTGCCAATCCAACACAAACCGTAACAATGGTTGGTGCCGATATGATGGTGGAGTTTGATTTAAGTGTAAAGCGTATGATTGGTGTTGGTAAAATTGAGGTTACTGCAAGCTCAGGCAACTTCACCGCTACAGATGTTATTGAAATAGAAGTACGCAATCCGAATCCGGCAATTACCACAGTAAACGAAGTGTTGCTCGAAGCTGGCAAATCGTGGACTTCAACCATTAAACCGGTGGGTATAACGGGAACAAATACAGCTACATTAGAAATCTCCAGCTTACCGCCTGTAAACCTTGGACAACGCATGAAGTACTTGTTGCAATATCCCTATGGTTGTCTGGAGCAAACAACATCAACAGTATTTCCACAGCTCTACTTGGATCAAGTAAAAGCATTGTCGGAAGCAGAGAAAGCAGTCATTCAAAAAAATATTAAATCGGGTATTGAGCGCTTAAAACTTTTCGCTACGCGCGATGGGGGTTTTGCCTATTGGCCAGGTGGAGATGACTCAGAAAGTTGGTCGTCTACGTATGCCGGTCACTTCTTACTGGAAGCCGAATCAAAAGGATATCTCGTGCCTAACGATATGTTAAAAAAGTGGAAGAAGTATCAGCGCAATAAAGTGCAGGGGTGGCGCAAAACACAAGATGCTTATAGCAGTGAGTTAATACAAGCCTATCGATTATATGCGTTGGCATTAGGTGGCGATGCTGAACTAGGTGCTATGAATCGGTTACGCGAACAAGCAGATTTGCCACCAACAGCGCGTTGGATGTTAGCCGCAGCATACATTAAAGCTGGCCAGACCGAAGCAGGTAAAAAACTTATCGAAAATGTATCTACATCGGTGAAACCGTATCAAGAAATGGCTTATTCGTATGGATCAGATTTACGCGATAAAGCTATTATGTTGGAAACACTGGTGATGTTAAACGAACGAACCAAAGGATTTGAGTTATTAAAAGAACTCTCGGCTTCATTAAGCGATGATGCATATTGGATGAGTACACAATCTGTAGCGTGGTGTTTAAAAGCGGTAGGTTCATTTGCTGCTGCTGAGAACAAAGGCGACCTACGTTTTACGTACACGTATAATGATAAAAAAGTTTCAGCCAGCACAGCACTTCCTATAGCACAAGTGTCTTTGCCCATTGATGGTATTAAGTCAACCGCATTACAGGTTGAAAGCGAAAGTAAGGGTGCATTGTTTGTGCGCGTCATTACCGAAGGAGTTCCGGCACGTGGTGAAGAAGAAGATGCGCAACGTAACTTAACTATTGCCGTGGTGTATACCGATACCGATGGCAACCCCATCGATCCCACACAACTACAACAAGGTAAAGAGTTTATTGCATCGGTTTCCATTACCAATCCCGGGATGCGGGGCCCATATAAAAATCTCGCTTTACGACAAGTGTTCCCTTCTGGATGGGAAATTAATAACCTTCGTTTAGATGAAGCAGAAGACAGACTAAAAAGCGACAAAGCAACGTATCAGGATATTCGTGACGATCGGGTTTATACTTATTTTGATTTAGGAACCAATCAACGCAAGAATTTTAAAGTACTACTTACAGCTAGTTATGTAGGTACATACTATTTGCCTGCCGTAAGTTGTGAGGCGATGTATGATAACGGAGTTTATGCACGCAAGAAAGGACAAGAAGTTTCTGTTGTAAAAAATAGCGTTCAATAGATTTCTAACGTAAGCGCATGACAAGTCGAAGGAAAATAATCCTTCGACTACCTTTAATTTGCAAGCATGATAATCAGGAGCTTTAAGCGAGGTTTGCATTTTTTCAAATCAGTGCGTTTTACGTGGCGGTATATTCTTGTCGTTACAGTGTTACTGGGTATAGTATATTATTTTTCTCTACCTAAAAAACTGTTTAACGATCCGTACAGTACAGTTATTGAAGATCACAACGGTGAGTTGTTGAGTGCTACCATTGCTGCTGATGGTCAATGGCGTTTTCCAGAAGCATCCGCAGTTCCAGAAAAATTTGCACTCGCTATTGTTGCGTATGAAGACAAACGTTTTTACTCGCACTGGGGCGTAGATGTGCTGGCCTTGGCGCGGGCTATAAAACAAAACAGTAAAGCCAATCGAGTAGTGAGTGGTGGTAGTACACTGAGCATGCAAGTAATTCGGTTGGCACGCAAAGACAAACCTCGCACTGTATTTCAAAAAAGTATTGAAATACTATTAGCAACACGACTAGAGTTTCGATATACCAAAGAAGAGGTATTAGCATACTACGCATCGCATGCTCCATTTGG
This sequence comes from uncultured Chryseolinea sp., assembly GCA_964397805.1. Taxonomy (GTDB): domain Bacteria; phylum Bacteroidota; class Bacteroidia; order Cytophagales; family Cyclobacteriaceae; genus Chryseolinea. Next base: position 6,089 of record CAYNKN010000009.1, read on the forward strand.
TGGAAATGTAGTAGGTATTGAAGCCGCTTGTTGGCGATACTTTGGCCGCGAACCCGAAGAACTTTCGTGGGCAGAGGCTGCTCTACTTGCTGTACTTCCTAACGCACCTTCACTAATTCATCCCGGAAAAAATCGTGAGCGCTTAATTGAAAAGCGAAATCGTTTATTGGATGTTTTAGCATCAAGAGGTGTTATCGATGCGTACTCGTGTTCATTGGCAAAAGATGAACCGTTACCGGAAGCACCACAGTCGTTACCACGACATGCCAAGCATTTGTTGTTGCGCATGGCAAAAGATGGTCTATCGGGAAAAAAAGTTGTTACCACCCTGCAGCGACAACGACAAGTGCAAGTAGAACGAATTGTTAATGACTATCACGAAGTACTTAAGGGAAATCAGATTTATAATGCAGCCGCTATTGTAGCCGATGTTAAAACAGGAAATGTACTGGCTTATGTAGGCAATGCGGATATTCAAGAACGTGAATACCATGGAGAGTCCGTAGACATTATCAGTGCACCACGTAGCACCGGCAGTATCCTGAAACCATTTTTATATGCCGCCATGCTCGATGAAGGTAAGCTACTTCCGCAAACATTAGTGGCGGATATACCTACCGTTATAAATGGTTTCTCACCAAAAAATTTCTCACGTGAGTACGATGGCTCTGTACCTGCTGATAAAGCGCTTATCCGATCGCTTAATATTCCGGCTGTAGCTATGCTGCGCGAGTATCGGTACGAAAAATTTTATTCCCTATTAAAGCAAATGGGAATTACGACATTAAACCAACCTCCCGATCATTATGGGTTGTCGTTAATTCTGGGTGGTTCAGAAGCTACGTTGTGGGATATAACCGGCATGTATGCTTCAATGGCGCGTATCCTTACAAATTATTTTGATTACCCCGGGCAGGCACGCTACCGCGCAAGTGATGTGCATCCACTTAGTTATCAACAAAAAGATTCTGCAACGATAGCCCTACACACATCACCACTAGAAAGTAACACGGTGCTCAGCGCAGCGTCAATCTTTCAAACAATGAATGTATTAAAAGAGGTTTACAGGCCAGGTGAAGAAACTGGTTGGCGGTATTTTAGTAATTCAAAAACCATCGCCTGGAAAACAGGTACCAGCTTTGGCTTTCGCGATGGTTGGGCAGTTGGTGTTACACCCGATTATGTAGTAGGTGTATGGGTAGGTAATGCAGATGGCGAGGGGCGACCAAAACTAACTGGTACCGATGCAGCGGCTCCGCTTATGTTCGAGATATTTTCACAGCTTCCCGCTCAGCGTTGGTTTAAACAACCATCAGCCGAAATGAAAAAAATTACGGTCTGTGCACAAAGTGGTCATCGTAACAAAGACGCTTGCGAAACAACAAAAACAATTTGGGTTACAAAAAATGGTCTTCAAACACTGCCCTGCCCGTATCACAAGCGAATACATCTTTCTGCTAATTGTCAGTTTCGGGTGCATAATTCTTGCGAATTACCCGCTCATATGGTGGAGGTTAATTGGTTCGTATTGCCCCCCGTGCAGGAATATTATTACCGAACCAAAAACCTGTTCTACAAAACATTACCTCCTTATCGTGCTGATTGTCAGCCGTCATCTGCTATAACTACCATGGATGTCGTGTATCCCAAACCGAATGCTCAACTCTTTATTCCGCGCGAGCTCGATGGTAATCCGGGGGCGGCCGTTTTTGAGTTGGCGCATCAGAATCCTGCCGCTACGGTATTTTGGCATCTGGACAACCAATACCTTGGAAGTACACACCGAGCCCACAAATTGTCTGTGCAACCGGAGGAAGGTAAACATGTTTTGGTTGTTACCGATGATTCTGGAGTATCACTCGTACGGCACTTTACCATAATTTCTAAAATGTAAATAACTGATGAGTAGTAGGTTAGTTGTATTGTATTAATTCTTTACTATATTCGCATTGATTTAGGAGCCACCTTTATACTAAAACCCAGTGTTATGAAGCAGATTAATTTTTTTGCACTGGTAGGCATTTTTTCTGTTTTTCTCATTTTTCAGCCTACCCTTGCCGCTCGATTAGAGCAACTTACTATTGATGAAAATGAAAATTACGTGGTTATTGGAGCGTTTGCTATTTATAAGAATGCAGCCCGATTCGCAGCGCATGCCAATAAGGATCTAAAACTGAATGCTAAGTTTGAGGTAAACCCCAATCGGAATCTGTACTACGTTTATGTTCTTAATACTTCTGATCGCAGTCAGGCAATTAACATGGCGTTACAACTGCGTGAGCTTTCGGAGCTTGCTGATACATGGGTGTATAGTGGTTTATTAGGTAAGGATGGCAAGCCACAAAAGATAGGTTCTCAAGGCTATGACATCAATCCGGAGTCATCACAAAAAATGGAGATCACTCAAGCGGATTATGTAGCACCCAGCAACACTAGTTCAACGGTATCTTCCGAAGTGAATAATGCTAATGCAAATCCAACTGCTGAAGTATCTTCATTACTGCCACCCGCAGTGCAGTCCCCAACTAAAGTAACAGACAATGCAGGAGATTTAGATGCTGGGGTAGAAGGAAGTAATTTTCTCTTTAAGATTTTTAGGGCTACCGATAATGTTGCTGTTGAAGGTGATGTAAATGTGATTGATGTTGATCGCTCAAAAAAAATGGGTACCTATAAAGGAAATGTTCCTGTTAAGGTTTCTGCTCCGGGAAGTAAATCAGGAAAGGTATCGTTTGTTTGTGAAGTATTTGGGTACCGAAAGGCACAACTTGATGCAGACATTAATGCTCTTGATGCCGCTGGCATTCAAAAAAATGAAAACGGTATAGCCGAAGTTCCCTTTGAATTAGTCCGGTTACAAAAGGGAGACATTGCAGTAATGTATAATGTATACTTTTTTAAAGATGCGGCTATTATGCGCCCCGAGTCTCGTTTCGAAGTGAATAGTTTGCTGGAAATGCTAAAGGAAAATGAAAACTATAAAATAAAAATTCATGGCCATACCAATGGAGGTGCGCCTGGAAAAATTATTTCGATGAATAAGGATAGTAAAAATTTCTTTTCATTAAACGATACAAAAGACGGGTATGGTTCTGCTAAGCAACTTTCTGAAGAGCGCGCTGCCATCATTCGTAACTACCTAACCGAAAATGGTATTGATACGAAACGGACATCCATTAAAGCGTGGGGTGGTAAGCGCGGTATTCACGATAAGCATGGAACTCGCGCACAAGAAAATGTGAGGGTAGAAATTGAGATCCTAGAAAATTAGTAGCCGTGACTATTCAGGTAACATAGCACTTTCCAGGTTGCGACTAATCTCGCGTATAATGGAATCCAAGTTGTTACTACAGGTTTTTAGATGCTCTAAAATTACCAGTCGTTCTTCGGGTGTTGCTTGTTGCATTAGGTTAATTAACCCCAATACACTGGCCACCGGTGCGCGTAGTTTGTGTGCATTAATAAAGGTGTATTCGGCAAGCTTTTGATTTTGTAACAACAGTTGTTGGGTGTTTTCATCGATCCTACCCTCTAACGTTTTATTTAATTCCTGAAGATTTTGATTTAAGCGTAGCAAGGCGGCTGCTTGTATTTCAATGGCATCTTTCTGGTAATTTATTTCTTCGTTTTTAGCTTGAAGATTTTGATTAGCTATTAATATTTTTTTTCGCTGCCGAAAGAGGAACCACGTCATAACACCGGTGGCCATTAGCGCGACAACACCAATCACAATAAAAACTTTTTGCGATTTTAGTTGTGTATCACGTAATGCTTTTTCGGCTTTTAGTTGTTCATTTTCACGGTCACGAATTTCTGTTTCATAGATTGTTTGCACACGAGCAATCTGCTCTACTTTTAATAAATTATATACGCTATCCTTCAGGGCATTGTGACGCCACAGATAATAGAAGGCTTGTTTGTAATTACCTTGTATAGAATCGATACGGGCAAATTCTTCATAAATATGTACGCGTAGATCGGGAACATTAATTTGTTTACTTCTTGCAAGAGCTTTCTCCAGATAGTAAATAGCTTCTGGTAGTTTGCCCATTTTTCGATAGGTGTACGAAACATCTTGATAGTTTTGAATTAACGATCGTGTTTCTCCCAAGGCAATCCATAATTTTTCAGCTTTATTAAAATCAACAAGTGCCTCTTCATACTTTTTCTCGATTACTTTCATGCTGGCAATGCTTCGATAATTATAGGCAACAACGCGTTCGTTATTTTTTTCCAGCGCCATGGCCAACGATTCATTAATGTATCTCTTGGCTTCTTCCAAGTTACCCATGCTTACATATACTTCACCAATGTTGTATAATGTAACATCGCGTGTTGTATCTTTTTTCTTCAACTCCATCGATCGAAGTAAGTAGCTCAATGATTTCTCAAATTCACCCAGCCGTTTATTTACTTCGCCAATATTGTTGTAGACCTGTCCCATACCAATACTGTCATTCAATATTTGGTATTGGCGTGCAGCCAGTAGATAATAATTCTGTGCAAATTCATACACACCTTCATACCAATATGAATTTCCCATTACGGTAAGGGCGCGCGCATACCCACGCGAATAATTAATTTCTGGGTATAGATCAATAATGTGCGCTGCAATTTTTCGAGATACTGCTGGGTCGGTCTTTAAATAATCAGACGCTATTCGGTTGAGTTTTAAAACGTACGTACTATCGCGGGGCAGTGTATTTACCTGAGCTAAAATACTATCGGGCAAAGGGGTTTGTCCGGCAAGTTTTCCGCTCAGTAAAAAAATACAAAGTATAATAGGTAAACGTTTCAAATTAACCTGGATATTTTTTTCGTTATCAATCTGTAAACGGAGATCCAACAAGGTCAATCAAGGTATTGATAATGTGCTAACTGGTCATGGCTTTTAATACATCGTGTTGTGTAATAATATGCACTTTTTCGTTTGCATCACGCACGAGCACAGCTTTATTATCTCTATTCAATAAAGATGATAGTACATCTAAAGTACTATCAGGAGCAACAAACTGCATGGGTTTATCCATTACTTCGCCTACTTGTTTACTTTTTAGTTGTGGATCGTTTATAATTTTTTCTAATAAACTGGCGGAACTTACACTGCCAACGAAGTTATCATTTTCAACCACCGGAATTTGATCGATGCCTTCGCGGTTCATCACTAAAATGGCTTCGCTTACGTTAGCATCTTTGGCAACTGTATGCAGACTGTCATGTCCGTTTCGTGAACTTAGTATATCGCGCGCAGACCCAAAAGCACGCGTCTCTAAAAAGCCGTGATCTTTCATCCATTGATCGTTATAGACTTTCGCTAAGTAGCGCGTTCCGTGATCTGGAAGTAAGATGACCATCATATCATCTTTTTTAAGGTTTTCTCTGGCGTATTCTAAGGCTCCATGAACAGCAGATCCACATGACCATCCAACAAACAATCCTTCTTCGCGTGAGAGTTTACGGGCACCAATAGCACCATCTTTATCGGTTACTTTAATGAACAGATCAATCACATCAAAGTCTACATTTTTGGGTAAGATGTCTTCTCCAAAACCCTCCGTTAAGTAGGGGTAGATTTCATTCTCATCAAAAATACCCGTCTCTTTATATTTTTTAAACACCGAGCCATACGTATCAATACCTACTGTTACAATGTTTGAGTTTTGTTCTTTTAAATATTTGGCCGTTCCGCACATCGATCCACCTGTACCAACAGTAGCTACATAGTGCGTTATTTTACCTTCGGTTTGCTTCCATATTTCTGGCCCGGTAGTTTCATAATGCGCCTGCGCATTTGAGGCGTTATCGTATTGGTTGGGGTAGAATGAGTTAGCGATTTCTTTGTTCAGTTTACGGGCAATGGAGTAGTAAGACCGGGGATCTTCGGGAGCTACGTTTGTTGGACACACAATAACTTCTGCACCTACCGCTTTTAAAATGTTAATTTTTTCTTGTGATTGTTTATCGGCCATGGTGAAGATGCACCGATATCCTTTGGCAATGGCTGCTAGTGCCAGTCCCATTCCTGTGTTTCCGGATGTGCCTTCGATAATGGTACCACCTGGTTTTAATAAGCCAGCTTTTTCAGCATCTTCTACCATTTTCAGCGCCATACGGTCTTTCGTAGAGTTACCGGGGTTGAAGTATTCTACTTTGGCGAGAATGGTACCTGGGATGCCTTTATTTATATTGTTTAATCGAACTAAAGGTGTGTTACCAATGGTCTCAATAATGGAGTTGTAAATCATGATGTAGCGAATTAAAGAAAGTAAAACTACGAAAATCTGCCCGAATGCCTTTTGGGTTTTTAGTGTAAAGATTGAACGAGGATGATATTAGACAGTATCAACGGGTTACTATCAAGAAGATATTTTTAGAAAGGGAATTACTTCGCCCCTGCCAGCAGGTATAATACCGCCATTCGAATAGCAACTCCGTTTTCGACCTGATCAAGAATAATAGAATGTTGTGAATCTGCGGCATCGCTGCTCAGTTCAACACCCCTGTTTATGGGGCCAGGGTGCATAATTACAATTTGTTTTTTCAAACTATCGAGCAGTTTTTTACCGATGCCGTAGTACAGCGAATATTCACGTAGGGAAGGAAAATATTTTATCTGTTGTCGCTCGAGTTGTATACGCAATACATTGGCTACATCGCACCATTGCAGTGCCTTTTTAACATCGAACTCGACACTTACCCCAAGCTGACTAATGAATTTTGGAAGTAGGGTAGGGGGACCACAAACCATTACTTTGGCTCCCAGCTTTTGTAAAGCGAAGATGTTGGAGAGGGCTACCCTAGAGTGTAAAATATCTCCGATAATGGCAATTTTTTTACCGGCTACTTCACCCAATTTTTCACGAATGGAGAATGTATCTAATAGTGCTTGCGTGGGATGTTCGTGTGTACCATCGCCAGCATTTACAATATTGGCGTTAATGTGTTTAGCCAAAAAATGAGGTGCACCGGGGCTGGCATGTCGCATCACAATCATATCGACCTTCATGGCCAAAATGTTGTTAACGGTATCAAGAAGTGTTTCTCCCTTTTTTACCGAACTATTAGATGCTGAAAAATTAATTACATCTGCCGACAGTCGTTTTTGCGCTAGCTCAAATGAAAGTCTGGTACGGGTGGAGTTTTCAAAAAAGACATTCGCAATAGTTACATCGCGAAGAGACGGTACTTTTTTAATGGGTCTATTAATTACTTCTTTAAAATTGGCTGCCGTCTCAAAAATAAGTTCAATATCATCGCGGTTAATGTCTTTTATGCCGAGTAGGTGTTTCTTACTGAGTGTAGACATAGGTTTTTAATCCTTATTAATTAACCAGATTTTATTTTGTTTATGACCTTGTGCTTCCAGCTCGACCAACACGCGCTGCGATGCTAATGTATTGACAGCTTTACCGACATAGTCTGCGGCAATAGGCAGCTCACGATTGTATTTTCTGTCGATAAGCACCAATAATTCAACAGTAGCCGGTCGACCGAAGGCAATCATGGCGTCCATGGCGGCACGTATCGATCGGCCAGTAAAAATTACATCATCAACCAAAACAACGTGCTTGCCTTCTATTATAAAATCAACTTTTGTTTCATTGGCTTTGGCCGGTATTTCCCTTCTTCTAAAATCATCGCGGTGAAAGGTGCTATCCAGATAGCCGAGGGGGATGGTGTTTTTTGTAGATTTTTCTAATTTTTTATGGATAATCTCTGCAACGTAAATTCCTCGCGGTTGCATACCGATGATTACTGTATCGGTAAAGTCGTTATGATTTTCAATTAATTGCTGGCAAAGACGGCTAATGGTAATGTCGAGGAGATCGGTGTCGAGGATGAGTTTCTTTTGCATAATACCGAGGTCAAATATACGCATTCATTAGCGATAAATATACAGGAAATGATGCGCATGCAGCGTGTAGCCTGTAGATCTGTTCTTTACGTTGCCTGACAGGCTAATAATTACTCAATACGTTGGAATTTTCCCGATAAGTATCAATTTTTAACTTCTCTAGCCGGTCGCTAATAATTAACTTAATGTATACAATGTGTTAATGCTAATTAGGTATACTGCTTCCAACTGGTTAACTCGAACAATTGAAGTATGCAGATAGCGGTATTTTGTAAATTGAAATAATTTGTGTTCCATGAGAATTTCCTTTTTTTCTATCACGTTGTTGCTTTGGGTACTATGCTTTCGGCAAGAGGCCACATCTCAAACGGTTAATTTTTATCTCACACCTTCGCTTTCTAAAGAAGTGTTAGCCAAACAAGGCGATGCCATCAAGCGGTTTATGGAAGCTGAAACTGGTCTCACAATCAAGCTTGTTCTTCCCGGCACGTACGATGAGTTGGTAAATAGTTTTGGCGATGGAAAACAGAACTTCGCTATTATGAGTAGCCAAAGTTATGTATTAGCGAATAAGAAATACGGAGCAACTGTTAAGTTAAGAACAATCCGTTATGGACAATCTGTTTACTATGGGCAGATAATTACGAAAGCCACATCAGGCATCAAGTCTGTTCAAGATATAAATAAGAAAACAATGGCTTATACCGATGAGCTCTCTACGTCTGGATATTTATTCCCTAAGCAAATGTTAGATAAGCAAAAGGTTGTTCCGGCTAAAGTAGTATTTGGCAAAACACATGATGAAGTAGTTCGCATGGTGTATGAAGGAAAAGTAGATGCAGGAGCTACATTTTATTCGCCCCCGACTAGCGAGGGTGTAATTCGGGATGCTCGTTCTCGTCTAAAAACGGTTTATCCTGATGTAGAAAAGAAAGTAGTAATTATTGCAAAGACGGAACCCATTCCTAACGACCCGATAGTTTTTTCAAAAACATTAGATCCGGAAACCGCTAGAAAATTATATGTGGCATTGGTTAAGTTCTCTACCGATGAAGCGGGCAAAAAAGTATTACTAGAACTTTATGGAGCAGAAGGATTTGTTCGTGCTTCGGATGCAGATTATAACTCTGTTAGAAAAATAATGGGAGATTAATTTTTTTAATACCTATTAATCAAGTGCATTAATGGTAACCCAATAGCGGAAAGCAACAAGTGCCTTATCTACTTTCGATAGTTTGGTGACATCACGTTGGCTGTATCGCGGAAGAATAACTTTATTAATGCGTGCGAGTATTTTATAAATTGATTTTTTCATAGTCGCATTTTTATTTCTCGACAGATCAAAGTTATAAAAAACTCTCTTATTTTTTGGTAAGGTTAACGATACATAAGTGTATTGGGTGATGTAGATTATTGTGAGTTATCAAGCACCATCAAGCAGTTTGCTTAATAACACTCAGAGCGCAATTCCTCGGTATATATCTTAGCTGATCGAAAGTTTATAGTGTTGGGCTGTGAGGACACAGCCCAAGGATTAGCATTAGTGGGTGTGCGGAGACTGGGTCGAAATCTGGGGGTGACTTGTAACGTGCTAAGGGCAGCATATTTCCACCTCTCCTTTTTCTTTTGGAGCTTTTCTGACGCATGTTCGCCTACTGGCGGAGGGAAGCAAAAAAAAAGCGGACAGATATGTAATCGCTATGAATAAACTACCCGATAGCTAAATGCATGAAGAAAATGGATATCCTTCATATTTCTACACGCACTTAATTTTTTGTGATAACAAAAAAAAACCTTGAATATGTGTAACCGATGTTTAGGTTGAAAGTTAACTTTTTCAACTAACTCCACCTACTCATGTATCCAAAACAGAGCGCTACCAAAACAACATGAAAATCAACTTCAATAAATCGTTTTTATATTGAAGGTACGAACGTGTGCATATGCAGAATTCATGGTTTAGGTAAATAAAAATAACTACCGTTACAAAACTTAACTTGAAAACTAAGCTAATGTTTTAACCTGCACACAGCAATTTTGCATATATTTTGTTACTCCAGCTGGTTCTTGTTTTGATTGACAACTCAATTAAATTTAATAAAAACAACGCCACTAAATTTTGAAATCACATTGTTCAAATAGTTTTTTTATCCCCTTTCGTATAGCAATAGAACGGGCTGTTGAGGCACCTGTCACGTTTAAATAAGTTTCACTTGAATCCTTGTTCCGTAGAGTAAGGTGCCCTATCGTTGTGTTAACGATTATCTGATGAGCACCCCCAAGATCTCCAATTGGAATAAGTTGAATAATTATTTCAGACTGATTTCCTCTTTCATTCCAACTTGGGTTATAGGGATACAAAGTCTGTGCCCATCCAAGTTCTATAGAAGTAAAATAAGAAAGTACACTTTCATTCTGGTTTGAAATTTCCTTTATCAGTAAAAAATGTGAATAACCAAGCTTTTTTAATAAAGTAAATTGTGTGGAATCTAATGGATTACTCACACCTGCGGCTCGTAAGCTATACTCTTCGGCAGGCATATATCGAACATCAATATTCTTTTTTTTGAATTGAGAAGATATTGACTGACTTAATATTTCACTTTGATCCTTTGGCAGCCACGGTATTAAATAAAGATCGCCCGATTTTAACATTGTCGGGCAAGGTTTCGATTTTTGAAATCGCGTTGTAATACAACCAGAACACACTACAATCATAAAAACTGAATACCTAAAAAACAAATGCTGCATTGATTGAAAACGATTTGAGCCAGAATGACGATTCAACATATTGGTAGGTGCTGTTCTGAAGATTAAAAATAAGGGATCGTGCATTTCTAATTTGGTGAAGGTCTATTCCTCCACAAACTAAAATACTCGTTTTATTTCTTTGTACTATTCGGTATCCAACCGCAAGCCCAGTATATGCTCCTGCCTTAAATTGATCCCCTAACTTAACAGAGTAACCCGCATCACCACTTAAGAATATTGATTTTTTACTGGGTCTAACAAAATATCGACCTTTAACTGCAATTGGTAAGAGATTGTAGGAAGGATCATGATAACCTTCTATGCCTGTACCTAAACTAAGTAGTAATTGAGGTCTAATAAAATAACCAAGTGATGTTCTAAGTCGAACAAGATACCCATTGTTCTTTGCGACAAAATCATCTTGTATGTTGATATTGCCGACCCCTAAATTATATCCTACCTGAACTATAAAACAAAGACCATTTTCTTCTTTTTGTAGCAAAGTCGGTTCTTGAGCAAATCCGAATTGAATGGAAAGCAGTATAATAAATAGTAATATGCAAGCTTTCATAAGTATAAAGCGTTACCTGCTTTGACACAGGTAACGCATTGTATTAAAAGTTTATTTTGAATCGTCTAATATTACTTTTGATCCCTTCCATGTGCTACCCTTCCTGCCCATACCGTAGACAATAGCCATGAATTTTTTATAGGATTTTGGAGAATCATAAACAGGAGATGTGCTAGAACCCTTTGAACTAAAGCCAATTACTGCCGTATTCCAATCGAATGTTTCTGATATTTTATTATCATTCTTTTTTGTCTTTATCCAATTTGTGAAGAGAAATTTGAGCTTATCATTTTGGGCACTGGGATAAACGATAACGGCACTGCCATTCATTTCTTTTTTTAAATAACTCGACAAAGCAGAAAAGCCTTGCTTTACCAAACTCTCAATCCCATTGTTTACATCATTAGCTGTTAGGTCTATGGAGCTTTTCCCGAGTATAGACTCTAAAGGTTGGAAGAGATAAATAGTCAATAGTCTTTTGTCAGGATCGTTGATAGGAAATTTATCAAAAATTGAACTTGTGCCACCAAATGCTGGTCTTACGTATCTACCATACTGATCAATAATAACTCCATTATATTCATACTGAAACACAAAAGAACTATTTGGCCATGTTGGCTGAGGAATGTCATACTCGAAATATATGGCAGTATACCCTAATTCTACTTCATCAATTTTGTCAGCCCACCAAATTCCTAAAACCTTTTTCTGACTTGCAACCTTCACTCCCGCAGAAGAAAATAATAAGTAGTTCTGAGACCAGACTCTAGTTTTTATCCGTTTCTTTGAATCAAAATAATCTAAACAATTCTCTGCTGGCCCAAAAATATCATCCCAGATATTAGGATCCCAATAGCATATCTTCAAAGCATTTTTTGCGGCTTGAGGAGCAGCTAATATTGAAGTATTAATCCCATCATTGTTTCCTTCTCTGCAATCGTTACAATTCTTATTTGCCACTTTATTTGGAGCAAATAGCATTACGCCATTGTCCAAGGTGGTTAACTCACTGTCTACACTTCCCGAGTATGCGGCAACAGAAGCCAATAGGTCTTGATACTTATCTTTTGAAGAATAAAAAATACCCTTCTCAGTAAACTTATAAATAATGCCTTCGACTTCTATTTCCCGGTCGCGATTAAGCACTGCTGCGAAAAATTCATCAGCAATAAGTTCATCATTCTCGAAATCGATATCGACTTCAATACTACCTATTGACTGTGGGTACCCTTCTGCTATTTTTTTAAGTAGCTGGCTATTTTGTTCAATTTTAAAATCTCTAAACACTTCAGTTTTTAATTTTTCATTTTGATCAAATACGGGGGAAAGAGACGTGAATCCATTCTTCTCCTTTTCAGCAATCACTTTCTTGAATTGCTCAAAATCTCTACGTTTGTGTTCTTCAAGAAAAGTGGTAAGGTGGTTTTTAGATGAGAATTTTAGTCGTGAGTCCTCTACTTCAATTACATTTGTTGATGAGGTAACTATTAAGTCTTGTTGCTCACAACCAATAATTAAGAAAAGAGAAATGACAGAAACGATGAGATTTTTTTTTATAACAACATTTTGTTTAGGTTAAATTACTTATAAAGCTAAATAAAAAAATGGAAGTTAACTTTACTTATTTGTTAAGTTTTCTTTTCTTTTCTTTTCTTTAATTATCTGACCTGCTCAACTATCTTGAATGGAGTAGCGTATTCATATGTTGCTTTAGCGTTGACTGCAGCGGGGATTTTTGGTTACGGCAAGTGCCAAATTCAGATGGGTTAAAATTTTAACTAAAGTTACCGAATGCGGGAATTAGTTCTTATCTACATTTGGCTTTTCTTCATTGCCTAAGATGAGTAAATTTAACTTCACTAAGATGGATGGCGAATTTTTCTAGAAGCATGTGTGGTAATGTAGATGTTTAGTAATAGTCTTTTTAGTTATATCGAATTTTATTAATAAAAAACACCCTTCGTTTACCAGAACCCGGACTGGTAACTTCGTGAATACCGTGAGCATAAAAATAATTTCCATACCAGTAATCCAGTTTGTTGAAGTCGGGTTCTTCGCGCTTAATTATTTTGTTTGTATCGTTTGTTTTAATAGGCTCAATGGTTTTCCCTTCTAACACCATATTGTCTTGAATGATCTTTGATCGCAATTCATTATTGAATAAATACAGCAACGCAATCTTGTTCTCTATTACTTCCAGCTTCACAAATTGTTCGAGGGTAAATGCTTTTACGTCATTAATTTCAAAGCTGTTATCCCAAAGCAGTTTTCCATTTTGATCAAACCCCATTACTACTGCGTGTGTGTAGCGAAAGCCATCGAAAATTCGACTATTGCCCATCGTATTAATATAGCTCGGGTAAAAAGCTTCACCCAACAAAATGAATTGATCATTGTAGGGCACAATTTCGTGTACTAAAAGCCGGTAGTTTAATCGTATTTTTTTTCCTTTAATTTTTTTTCGATGAATTCTGTTTTTTACACGCTCCTCACGTTTGGCTTTCATGTATCTAAAAAAATTCTCTAAGTCAGCATAGTTGTAGTAACGTAACTGTTCCATACCGGATGGATCTAAACTAGCCAAAAAGAAACCTCTTGAGTATTCTGAATTTCGATTACCATACACACCGGCTACCACCTGCACGTTATTACTAGTTTTCACCGATCGTCCAAAAATGAGATGCTTATTGCTTTCCGGATCCAAACTCGAGTTTTGTTGTAAGTTGCCTTCGCTATCATAATTTTTTATCCAGATAGTTTGCAGTCCTTTAAAATTTCGAGAGCTAATAAGTACATCAAACGATCCATCGGCATAAGGTCTTATTTGAGTGAGCTCGCCTACTTCGTTAAGTAAACCGGGAAGTATCTTTGTTTTCTGGGTGATAAATGAAAAGTGAAGAACAACCGGCACGCGATTAAAGTATCCACCTACTAATGCGGCACTTTCGGTTACATAAAATTCAGAGGGTGAAAATGGTATAAAATTTCGAATACTGTATTTGTTATAGTTCCCGGTAGCTTCATCAATACTTACTAGTTCAAAATTATTTTGCGAATAATCTTGAAAGCGAAAAAGTAAGAAGAGCTTACCGAATGCAGCATATTTTCCGGCTTGTATAAATTTTGTATCAACACCTAGAAATCCGCTCCAGTTCACAATGAAGGAAGTATCGAGCTTTACAATTTCAATTCGATCGGAAGCTATTTCCCTAAATCTTCGTTGTAAAAACAGACCGTATTCTTGTGCAGCAATTACTTCAAATGCTTTTTCATTTGCGTTAATCTGAAACTCAAAACGATTGGTTTGTGATACTTGCCCAAAAGATGGTAATGCTAAAACGACTAGTATAACGACAGCACTAACTTTAGTGAACCACCAGTTTGTTAATATAGAATACATCGCGCACGCGTTCTTCTTTACTAGGGTTTCGTATGGTTTGATATCCCCAAGTGTAAAATGTATTTCCAAACCATTGTCGAAGTCCATCTTCATAATTTCTATCCGATCGAATGTCATCACTAGCCTCCATCGTGTTTATCTTTTCGGTTTGCTCAGTGGCAGTTCCTTCTGGTAAAGTAATGGATTTTATTTTGAGTTCAGATTCCTTTTTATAAAGAAACGTCACCCTATCGTTTGTAAAGTAAAAGTCGGTAATCTGATCGAGATTACTTTTCTTTAATTCATCTAGTTTCATGCTAAAATCCCAATCGATGTTTCCCGTGGCATCAAACGAAATGATGCTGGCTTGTTGCATTTTAATTTCTTCAGTATTTCGCTGTTGAGTGCCATTCGGAAACGGTCTATACATACGGCTTAGCCCGGGGTAGTAAAATCCGGGAGCAAAAAACGGATTGTAGCTATACGGGCCGTAGTAGGGGTTGTAAAAGAATGGATTGCCATATCCGGGTGTATTGCCGCTACTAAGCAAATAAACTTCTGCCAAAAGTAAAAAACCATTTTCGTGTTCAACCAGTTTAAAAGGCATAACCTGATTTGTAAAACTGGGTGTGCGCCCCGCGGCTTCTTCTTGAATGGATTTTTCTTTTATGCGTGCTGCTCGTTTTGCAGGTAAATAATCCAGGTAGTGATTGAGTTTAGAAAAATTGAGGTACTTTATTTTTTGATCTGTAAAGGGATCTACTTTTATCGTGTAAAATCCGCTTGATTGTTTTGCGTTACGATCGCCCCATGTGCCAATTACTATCAGGTCTTCGCGTTGAAGTGTACTTGTAATTCCGTTTTGTATTGATTTCCGTTCTTCAATAGGTATCACATCTTCCATTAGTTGTTTGCCCTGATCGTCAAACGTTTTTAAAATTATTTTTTGTTGATCGCGTATACTTCTGTCAATTACCAAGGTGTTAAATGTTTGGTTTTGATTGGTGCGTAAGTCAACAAGCTCGACATCTTTTTGAAAGAAACCCGGAATAACCCGAATATTTTTAGTGATGAAATCGTACATAATAATGGCGGCCTCATTGTTTACATATCCGCCCAACACCAAGTTGTTACTTATTTTAATAAAGTGGGTTACTTTAAAATCAATGTCGGGTTTTATTTGATGACGCGACACTTCCTCGCCTGTGTTGAGATTAATTTCTATTAACTCGAAATCATTCTTTGATGTTTCTCCAGTTCGGTACAGTAAGTACAAGGAGCCGGGTATAGCCTCGTAACCAATAAACCGATAGCGATCTTTTATTTCAAGCTCCGTGGTCTTGCGTTCTGTTAATGTAGTATCGAGTAAAATTAACTCCCAGATTTTGTTTCCGCTTTTGTATTTATCGCGTTGACGGTATAGTGCTAAGCCCTCGATGTGAAGAGGAATAATAGTAAAGTAGTCGTCTGCATTTTTTTGAGGTTTTTCAAATCGATGTGATTGTGTTACCTGTGCTTGAGTAAATAGGGGAGCGCACAAAAAGACAAGTACGAATAGTAATCGCTGACTAGTAGATATAGTGCATCTCATGTGAGCCATGTAGATTGTTAAGGGTTAGTTTCACTTAATTCAATAATCAAATCAAATTCTTCTGCGCGAACAGGTTGAACAGAAAGTCTGGAGGATTTGACCAAGACCATATCGCTTAAACGCTTATCGGCTTTTATTTGTGCTAGCGTTACAGGTTTTTTTAGTTTTTTAACCGGGGCAATATCTACCAATACCCAAGTGTCATCGGTAGGATCTGGATAACTTTCTTTAACTATTTTAGCAATACCCACAGCAGCCTTGTCGTCCATACTGTGGTAGATTAAGGCCAGATCACCTTTTTTCATCGCTTTTAAATTATTTCGAGCCTGATAGTTGCGCACGCCATCCCAACCTGTTTTTTTATCGCGCACTAAATCTTCGAACGAATAGGTGCTGGGTTCACTTTTCATTAACCAGTATTGCATAAACTTTCTCGCGGTTTTATCCTTTACAAAGTAGTAAATAGTAATTGTATTGCGAATATAGGCTGATAGATGATACTGAGCGTATCCTAAATAAATGAATGAAATAATTTCTGGTTGATAAGAACATGCGTAAAGTCAAGCAAATGAAGATCTTAGTTATTCCCGGTCGATCGAGAGCCGATAGTGTCTTTTCGACTCCTGTTATACGAGCGTTAAAGTGCCAGTTGGAGGATGCGCATATACATATACTGAGCAATGCCGAGTTAGTTTACTTGTTTCAGGAGAATCCGTATGTCGATGAGATTCATACCTATCGTGAATTTGCTTGGCACACGCTGCAACAATTACGGCAGCAACAGTTTGATGTAGTTATTACGCTATGTGAAAGTGGACTTTGGAGGCGGATGAGTTGGTTGTTGGGCAAGCGGGTACTTACTATTAATACATGGGGTATGGTCAGCTGGTTGTTTACCACCTTCAAGATTAATAGACTACCGACAAATCATTTAACAGATCGTTTTGTAGCTATGCTAAAACCATTGGGTATAAAAGATGATGGCTTGGGGCTGGATTACTTTGTGGCGGAAAACGATGATGTACCTGTCATCTGGCTTCCTGAATTTTTCCAACAGGGGTTTGTGGTTTTTTGTATTGGAGCAACGTATGCCACACGTAAACTTCCGGTCGATCGGATGATTGAACTATGTGATAAAATAAACAAACCCATTGTGCTGTTAGGCGATCAAGTTGATACAGCTACGGGTAACCGTATTCAACAATTTTTTGAGCCAACTACAGGCGATTGGGATGAAGGCCTGGAGGCGTTGAACAAAAAGACACGTGTATTCAATGGCTGCGGAAAATTCACCTTCGATCAGCAAGCCGATGTGGTTCGACAAGCCACCCATGTAGTTACATTCGATAACGACTTTGTGCCGATAGCCTCCGCGTTTAAAA
>CAYNKN010000010.1:0-21443 GCA_964397805.1 uncultured Chryseolinea sp.
GGTATTGCTCGTTTTTTACAGCGTGCTGGTAGGAGTGGACATCAACCCGGAGCGACCAGTAAAATTTATTTTGTGCCAACACATTCGTTAGAGTTAATGGAAGCACCTGCCATTCGTGAAGCGATGAAGCAGAAGATGTTGGAAGATCGTGTGCCGTATATTCGCTCATTCGATGTACTTATTCAATACCTCATTACACTGGCTGTTTCCGAAGGCTTTAAGCCAGAAGTTATTTTCGAAGAAGTACGCAGCACGTTTTCGTTTGCCAGCATTACTAAAGAGGAATGGCATTGGTTATTAAGTTTTATTACAACAGGTGGTGAGTCGCTGCAAGCGTATGATGAATACCGTAAAGTAATTATTGATCAGGGAACTTATAAAGTAGAAAACCGGGCTATCGCGATGCGCCATCGCCTGTCGATTGGAACCATCGTGGGCGATAGTTCGATGTTTGTGAAGTTTATTTCAGGTAAATACCTCGGTACTATTGAAGAGTATTTTATCTCAAGACTTAGTCCGGGCGATGTGTTTTGGTTTGCCGGTAGAAACCTGGAGCTAGTGCGCATAAAAGATATGGAAGCGCAGGTGCGTAAATCAAATCGGAAGTCGGGTGTTGTGCCATCTTGGCAAGGCGGACGTATGCCTTTATCATCGCGCATGAGTGAGATGATCAGAAATAAATTGGAAGATGTGGTTACCGGAAGAGAAGAAGATATTGAATTGAAATTTTTAAAGCCACTGTTTGATTTACAGCGCGAGCGATCGCACCTACCCGGTAAGTTTGAGTTTTTGATTGAATACATGCACACTGCTGAAGGCTATCATGTGTTAATGTATCCGTTTGAAGGCCGGTTTGTACACGAAGGAATAGCTGCGCTTGTCGCTTATCGTATTGCTCAGTTACAACCTATTACGTTTTCTATTGCCATGAACGATTATGGTTTTGAGTTACTTTCTGATCAACCCATACCCATTGAAGAAGCAATTGAAATCAATATGCTGGGCACCGATAATTTATTAAAGGATATTCAGGCCAGTATAAATTCTACTGAAATGGCACGAAGAAAATTCCGCGATATTGCAGCTATTGCAGGCTTAGTGTTTAAAGGGTTTCCCGGAAAACCAGTCAAGGACAGACACTTGCAATCATCGTCACAATTGTTCTTTAATGTTTTTAACGATTACGAAGCACAAAGTCTTTTACTGCAACAAGCCTTTGAAGAAGTAATGGATTTTCAATTGGAAGAAGCGCGATTGCGTGCAGCATTGGAGCGTATTGCCACACAAAAAATTATATTGATGCGGCCAGAAAAACCAACACCTTTTGCATTTCCAATAATGGTCGATCGGTTACGCGAAAAATTAACAACCGAAAAATTAGAAGACCGTGTGAAACGAATGATGGTTCAGTTTGATGGTTGATATATTGAACCGATCTTCGTGCGTTTAGGGAAGTATCGTATGCTGCGTATTGAATTTTTAGGAGAAACCTTACTGCTGTGGCCACACAAGGCAATGTATTGGCCAAAAGAAAAAGCGTTGTTATTGGCTGATCTCCATTTGGGTAAAGTAAATCATTTTCGTAAGTCGGGTATACCCGTACCCACCAAAGCGAATGATAAGAATATGGAGGCGTTAATTACGCTCTTGCAAGAAACCAAACCCGATCGGGTTATTTGTATGGGCGATTTATTTCACAGTCATTATAATCCAGAGTGGGAAGTATTGGGGGAAGTAGTAAAGCATTTTGGGCATATTACCTTTGAGTTAGTAGTTGGCAATCACGATATCCTTAGTGCCTATCAATACGAGCGTAATAAATTAATTCGCTGTGATACATTATACTTGTCACCTTTTTGTATTACTCATCATCCACCCGAAAAACCCGATGCAGATTACTATCATCTCTCGGGGCACGTACATCCAGGAGTAGTATTGCGCGGAAAAGGAAAGCAAGCGATTACTTTACCGTGTTTTTATTTTGGAGAGCAGCAAGGTTTGTTACCAGCTTTTGGCACCTTTACAGGATTAGCGCGGATAAAACCCAAAAAGAATGATCGTATTTTTGTGATCGTAGAAAATAATGTAATCGATGTAACAGCACACGCACACCTTCAATCTTAATGGTTAAACGAATGAAAATGAATAGTACTAATTCAATAAAATTTATTGCCCTTCTATGGTGCTGCTGTGCTGCTAACATGTATGCACAAGACACTACGCGCTTAACATTACTTTTTGCTGGCGATGTAATGGGGCACGACTCACAAATTGCATCTGCATTTCAGGCTACTACCGGCACGTATGATTACACCGATTGCTTTCAATATGCAAAACCTTTTGTGTCGGCTGCAGATCTGGCCATCGGTAATCTGGAAGTTACGTTGGCAGGACCACCCTATAAAGGATATCCGCAGTTTAGTTCGCCCGATGCATTAGCGGTAGCCTTACGCGATATGGGATTTGATGTTCTGGTAACGGCCAATAACCACTCCGTTGATCGTGGTAAAAAAGGTATAGAGCGAACACTTACCATGTTAGATAGTTTTAAAATTATGCACACGGGTACATTTGCCGATACGGTATCGCGCATGAATGACTATCCACTTATTATTGAACGCGATGGTTTTAAGTTGGCGTTACTAAACTATACCTATGGCACCAATGGTATTCCGGTGCCGAAACCGACTATTGTAAATCCGTTGGATACAGCATTGATTCGGAAAGATTTAGCGCAGGCAAAAACATTTAATCCAGATGCGATTATCGTGTTTACCCATTGGGGCAACGAGTACCAACGCCTACCTTCAAAAGCTCAAAAAGATATTGCCGAGTTTTGTTTTAAACATGGTGCTATGCTGGTGATCGGAGCGCATCCGCACGTGATTCAACCCATGGAATGGCGAAAATCAAAAAATCAGTTTGTAGCGTATTCGCTGGGTAATTTTGTTTCGGGTCAACGTAAACAATATACCGATGGTGGTGCCATGGTACATATCGGTCTTCAAAAAATTGCGTTTGCCCCCGATAGTGTAGTAACCACGATTGATAGTGCAGCCTATACCTTAGCATGGGTATATCGCACAGCTGATGCCAAGAAAAAATATTATCTACTTCCTACTGCTACCGTAGAAAATGATAGTAGTAAGATTATAAAAGATGTTGCCTCCAAAGCAGCTTTTAAAATTTTTACAACCGATTCGCGCGAGCTGCTTCGAAAACATAATGTTGATGTTCGCGAATACACGTTACCATGGAGACCCTATGCGCGAAAGCCCGAGGGTGAGGTTGTAGAAATTGAAAATGATTAATGGTTAATATTTTTATGCTGATCTACATATTTTTAGTAAGCAGTGTTAAAAATTTCTTATCCAGTTTGTGGCCGTACCAATCGACATAGTCTACGTCTGTTCTTCCGGAGTCAAGTACACCAAACGAACCAATAAACTCCCAAATACCATAGCCTATTTTATGTTGGTGTAAAATATCCAATACATCGCCAAACCACGCCAGAAAAACATCATGAGGTGTTTTGTTCCAACAACCACACTCACCACAGTGCACACCTACACCTTGCTGCATTAATTCAATCCAGGGTTGGTAGTAACTTTCTAACATACTGCGTTCTAAGTAACGATCACCAACTTGTCCGGGCCAAAGTGGTTCCGGTAAGTTTTCTGGATCTTTATTGGCCCACGGTGCTTTGTAATGCGATATCCCATGCGGAAAATAACCTCGGCAACTTTGAGCAATATTTAGATCGGCAATTTCTGGAATAACCGTATTACCTACTTCGTTGCCATCAGCTACGATAAGACGTTTTTTATTTTCTTTACGGATGGCGATGGCTGCAGCCTCAGCTACTTTGCGATAGATCGCTCCGGGCACAGCACTACTGCTGGAATGTTGATCGTTCATGTCTTCACGCATGCTTGGCTCATTCACTAAATCAAAACTTAGTTTTTTATGCGATATGTTTTTGTACCGTTTGGCCCACATATTCCAATGAAAACAAAAGGCATCTTGTGCTTCCTGATCAATCCATAAGTTGTAGGGTTCATGAAACCCGGCATTGATACAATACCCGGGTGCGCGATGTAAATTTAAGCTAACATGCAGATTGTATTTATGTGCGAGGTAAACCAGCCAATCGATTTTCTCAAGCGCTTGTTCGTTTAGCTTATACACATCGTCTGGTGTAATGTTTTTTGTTCGATCAATGTCCAGGTAATACGGATATGCCATCGGCAGACGAATGAAATTAAATCCCCATCCTTGCATCCACTTCAAGTGTTCTTCGGTAGTACCTTTCCGTGCGTTGTTGGGATTAGGCGAAAAGAAATCTAACAGATTAAAACCTTTCCATTCGGGTAATTTATTTTTAGGTGATTTCGGAGCTGACCATGCAGTTGTTCCCAATATACTAACGGCTGCAGCTGTAGCCGATGTGTGCTTAATAAAGTTTCTTCTATCCATCATATTTCAAATAGCGTAGTAAATAAATTGTGTGGTGTCCTGTGCTATACTGATTGGCTCTTGCTATACATTTTTGTGGAATGAAGATAGTAGAGATTTTTTGATTGTCGACATTAACAATAAGTTGATACTGTTTAGAAGGATTAGTTTTAATACCTTTCAGCGTGGAGCCCGATAAACAAATTTTGATTCAACTGGTCACCATGCGAATGCCGTTTGGCAAATACAAAGGAACGGTGTTGTGCGATCTCCCAATTTTTTATTTAGAGTGGTTTAAACGTAAAGGTTTCCCGGTAGGTAAACTGGGCGTGTTATTAGAAACCATTTATGAAATTAAACTGAACGGACTAGCGTACTTATTGGAGCCATTAAAAAAGTGAACATCAGGTTATCTTCTGCGCTTTGCCGGTTTTCGTTTACCACCACCGCCCGAACTAAAAATTAATCCGATAGAAAACTCAAATCCGGTAAAGTCAATTTGGGCATCTGTAAAGTTAGCCTCTTTAGTTTCCAGGGTAGTGTTGCCACCTGTGTAACTTCCGGTTAGTGGAAACGCGGATGCACCCATCAAGTAATTTGTTTCAATAGAAACACCTACCTGCGAAGTAACATAAACAGTAAGCTCCACACCACCGTGGTAACCCCAGCCGGGTTTATTACCATAGCTAAAGGAACTGTTGGCCACTTGCCAGTTTTCGTGGGCGCGAATGGCGCGATCTAAATTGCCATAATTTATTTTTTGACCGAATCCATAAAAGCCAAACAACCCACCTTTAATATCGAACTCGGCTCCATTACCTTTTAACGAGAAAACAATTTCTGCCGGCACAAAAAGTGTAAAGTTAGGACCTACCATCGCATCCTTTGTTTCGAAGGGTAAGCCAATAACGTTTAATCCCGACATGCGGTATAACGAAGCTCCGGTTTCCAATGCAATAAATCGGTTGATATCGACACCTAACCCACGAATAGAAAACGGACTAATGGGAGTGGAGAAATATCCGTTGCGTGGTATAAAATAGGAGAACGAAAGACCAAAGTCTTGTGCATGCGCTTGAAATGATAAGAGTAAAATAAATACTCCGCTAATGATGTATCGCATCGTGAATGAGTTAATCAGTAAAAAAATAGTTTCGGTATAAACGTCTATCCGGTAAATAGTCCGTAAAGATAACAGGCGCTTACTTCTACCATAAATTCTCGTTAACATTAGCGCGATTAACCCAAACCTATACTTATGATGAAGTACAACCTATTGCTGGTGCTGCTTGCCTTTATGGTAGTTGGCTGCAACACGAAAACTGAGCCAGCCGATATGGTAATTTTTGGAGGAACCATTTATACCGTTGATAGTAATAAGCCCACCGTAGAAGCAGTTACTGTTAAAAATGGTTTGATTGTTTTTGCGGGTTCGGAAGAAGAAGCTCGAAAACAAATTGCGGATAATACTACCCTTATTGATTTGAAAGGTAAAACTATGACGCCCGGTTTTATTGAAGGTCATGGACACATTATGGGTGTTGGTTATAATGAGCTCAATTTAGATTTGATGTATGTTACCAGCTATGACGAATTAATTCAACAAGTAAAAGAAGCTGTAGCTAAAGCACAACCCGGACAATGGATTGTAGGGCGGGGATGGCATCAGGATAAGTGGGAGACAAAACCCGATCGAATGATAAAAGGCTTTCCGCTACATCATGCATTAAGTGAGATATCTCCTAACAATCCAGTGTTTTTACGACACGCCAGCGGGCATGCCGCATTTGCCAACGCGAAGGCTATGCAAATTGCCGGAGTGGGGCAGCTTTCGCTTGAACGAAAACCCACTGACCAAAATGATGGTGGAGAAATTTTACGCGATGAATTAGGTAACCCCACGGGGCTTTTTAACGAGCGAGCCATGACACTCGTAGCACGACACATTCCGGAAGATAGTGAAGAGACCGATGCTCAAGCACTGGCTCTGGCTATTCAAGCCTGCTTACGAAATGGGATTACCAGCTTTCATGATGCCGGTGCTTCGCGCGAAAACATTGCCTTGTTTCGAAATTTTAAAGAAGAAGGTAAGCTTGACTTGCGTTTATATGTTATGCTTACCGGTTGGGATAGGGACTTGATTTATGAGTGGTTTGAAAAAGGCCCTGAAATAGACCCAACTCATTTACTTACTATCAGATCGGTTAAATTAAATTGTGATGGTGCGTTAGGTTCTCGAGGTGCCTGGTTACTAGAGCCCTATACCGATCGACCTGATTTTTCGGGAATGGCTACCTTATCGATGGATACAGTTTTGAAAACGGCTCACCAAGGATTAACGCATGGTTTTCAGATTTGCTCCCATGCTATTGGCGATCGCGCCAATCGGGAAATACTGGATCGTTATGAAATCGCTTTAAAAGCCAATCCGGCAAAAGCCGATAACCACCGATTTAGAATTGAGCATGCACAACATCTGCATCCGGCCGATATTCCGCGCTTTGCCAGCTTAGGTGTTATTCCTGCCATGCAAGCTATCCACATGTCATCCGATAGACCGTGGGCGATTGATCGATTGGGTGAGAAACGAATTGTTGAAGGAGCCTACATGTGGCAATCGCTCTTGGCTTCGGGTGCTAAAATTGTGAATGGTACTGATGCACCAGTAGAGCCGGTTAATCCGATACCATCTTTTTATGCTTCAGTAACTCGCCAAACCTTAAAAGGTGAGCCAGTTGGTGGGTTTGAACCCAACGAAAAAATGACGCGTGAGCAAGCGTTGAAATCATACACGTTAGACGCTGCTTATGGTGCTTTTGAAGAAAACATAAAGGGTTCTATCGAGCCGGGGAAGCTGGCTGATTTTACCATTTTTTCTGATGACATTATGAAGGTCGAGGATGCGGCTATTTTAAAGACCACAGTTAGCATGACCATATTAGGAGGCCGGGTGGTTTATCAGCACTAAGTAAAAATAAAAGGGAGGTAGGTTAAATACCTTCCTCCCTTTTAGATAATTGAATACAGTAAGTCGTACTGAGTTACCCTTTCAAATACTTCATCGCATTGGCTTTCACCATATCGCGATCAGCAGTAATAGACGGATCGCTATAGACGTTTTTAGAAATTTCGCCTACTACAGCTTTCTTAAAACCAAGACGCTCAGCAATATGCTCGCAGAAAACAATCTCACTTCTAAACACTTGTCCATCCATTTTCATCAATTGAATGAGGAAGTACAGGTGTTCAAATTTTTGATCATCGGTGAGTGTATCAATGTCTCCAATAGGTTTTGGATTGCTCAACATCGATTCGATTTCTTCAGGGGTGATGCCGTTAGCTTTTCCTATAGTGTAAATGAGTTTGGCTTCACGTTCGGCAACGTTTCTATCACTTGCTGCTAAATTTATGAGAACGTTAAGTTCAGCTTTCTTGTCAAAAATCATGGTTTTGCTTTTTGGTTATACGTGCAAAGGTTAAAAAATAGAAAATTAATTTTAATGAAAAATACAATATTTTCCTACATCCTCAAAATAATAACCTATAAATGGTAGCGATGCAACTCTTACCTTTAACCCCGGTCTTTAGACCAAATTTGAAAAAGATATGAAGCGTATAATAATTTTTGCTCTCCTCTTGGTTGGTTTTACTACGGTAAAGTCACAAGAAACCCAAACCCGAAGTGTTGGTTCGTTTAGTGGTGTAAAGGTTGCCGAGGGTATTGATGTGTATTTGAAAAAGGGTTCCAAAGAAAGTGTGCGGGTAGAAGCCACAGGAACCAAGCTGGAGAATGTACTAACCGAAGTGTCTGGTGCCTACCTGAAAGTACACATGAAAGATGGTAACTACCGTGGCCGCGTTAATGTAAAAGTGTATGTTACTTTTGTGAAGGTCGATAAACTTTCGGCAAGCTCAGCGGGGAGTATTTTTTCGGATGGTGTAATGGAAGCAGATGAAATGCGCATGAGTGCATCCAGTGCCGGATCTGTAGAAGTTACGGTAAAAGCGAACTTGGTGGAAGCGAGTGCATCGAGTGCCGGTGAAGTTACGTTGAAGGGAAGCACAAAATCGTTAGAGGCAGATGCCAGCAGTGCCGGAGAGGTAAGTGCTTATGATTTGGAAGCCGTTAATGTAAAGGCCGGAGCCAGCAGTGGTGGTTCTGTAAAAGTTAGCGTACAGCAAGAACTCACGGCTCGTGCCAGTAGTGGGGGTAGTGTTCGCTATCGCGGAAACCCCAGTAAATCAAACACCAATTCCAGCAGTGGCGGATCGGTTAAAAAAGCGAACTAGTTAGTTTTTATTCGATAAAGGAATCCAACATTACCCAGTATACACCTCACGCACTTCATACGTTTTTTTGTTTTGCGATTCGTAATACGTGCGCATCATCAGTTCAGCGATCAACCCAAAAGTTATAAACTGTATGCCGGCTAAAATAAGTAACACACCAAGGAGCAAAAGCGGTCTGCCCCAAATATCGTAGCCCAGAATTTTTAAGATGAGTAAATAGGTATTGACTAAAGCCCCCAGTATAAAGGTGCCTATACCTAATGGCCCAAAAAAGTGAATCGGTCTGCGGAAATATTTTTGAAAGAAAATCATGAGTGCTAAATCACTCACTACTTTAAAAGTCCGACCGATTCCATATTTAGAGGTGCCGTGTATGCGTGCATGGTGATTCACATCCATCTCTGTAATACGCCCGCCTTGCAGCACCGCCAAAATTGGAATAAAGCGGTGAAGCTCTCCATACAATCCCAATCGCTTGGCAATATCGCGTGTAAAAACTTTTAAGGAACAACCGTAATCGTGAATGTGTACACCGGTTAATCCACGAATAAGTTTATTGGCAATCTTGCTAGGAATTTTTCGCAGCAGCATTCCATCTTGTCGGTTCTTTCGATTGCCTGCTACGACATCCCAGTTTTCTGTTTTTAATTTTTCGAGCATGGCCGGAATATCAGCCGGATCGTTTTGCAGATCGCCATCCATGGTAACAATGTAGCGCCCGGTGGCGTGATCAATACCCGCAGCCATAGCCGCAGTTTGGCCATAATTACGATATAGGGTTACGAGCTTGGTTCGCTCATCGGCTACACTTTTTACTTTATCAGGGGTACCATCCGTTGATCCATCGTCCACTAAAATAATTTCATAATCAAATCCATGAAGTGCAGCGCGAATGTTATCCAACAGTGGAGCAATGTTTTCAATTTCGTTGAGTACAGTAATAACGACAGATAATTCCATAGGTGCCCAAAGGTAAAGAAAAGGTAATCAGGTTGTATTCAGTTTTTGCGCAGATTAACACGGTGTGAAGATAGGTTCATATTGCGTTAACAACTGCTATTTCTTTTTGCGTTAACATTGCCCAATGATCAAACAGCATTGGCTTTTACTCACCATCTTAGCGGCATTGGTGTATGGCGCAAATATAGGTGGCACCTCTATTTATATTTTAGATGAGGCACGCAATGCCAGCTGTGCGATGGAGATGCAACAACGAAACGATTGGATCGTGCCCACCTTTAATGGCGTCCTTCGAACAGATAAACCACCCCTTCATTACTACGCCATGCGACTGGCTTATACGCTGTGGGGAATACAGCCATTTGCAGCACGTTTTTTTTCCGTTGCCATGGGTGTATTGATGGTACTAACCGTTTATTTTTTTGGTCGAAAGTTGTTTTCAGAAATGGCAGCTTTTATAGCTTCACTCATTTTGATTGCTTCGTTGCAATTGGCGATTCAATTTCATTTGGCGGTTCCCGATCCTTACTTACTTTTTTTACTCACGTTAGGCTGGCTAAGTTTTATTTATGCGTATTCCAAAACTGATATACGTTTTTATTATGTTTTTTATGTTGCTGTAAGTTTGGCCACGTTGGCCAAAGGACCCGTGGCGGTTGTGTTCTCAGGGTTAGTCGTCCTGATTTTTTTGCTCGTTCAACGACAGCTTACTTTCAAAAAATTACTAGCTATAAAGATTCCTATCGGAATACTTATTTTTTGTGCGATAGTAGTTCCGTGGTATGTGGCCGTTGGTATGGCTACACAAGGCGAATGGCTCGAACAGTTTTTTTTAAAACACAATGTAGGTCGTTTTACAGCAACGATGGAAGGACATAAAGGATTTCCATTTGCTTCGGGGGTAATTGTTATCGGTGCGTTACTTCCCTTTTCTTTCTTTATTCCGCAGGCAATTCATTGTATTTGGAAGGTTAGAAGAAGTAATGCAGTTGTACAATTCGTGGCCATTGCTTTTTTAGTGGTCGTTATTTTCTTTGCTTTTTCACGTACTATTTTGCCGAGTTATCCAGAACCTGCGGTGCCGTTTTTTGCCCTACTATTAGGTTACTTTTTTGATTACATATTTCTAAATCCACATCGCGTAACACGAATGAAATTATGGATTAATGCCTTAGTTTTTTTTGTGCTAATGGCAGCACTTCCATTGGTTGTTCAAGTTGCATTGCAAAAAGAGCCATCACTAGCGCACTTAGCTAACCGAGTTTATCCTTACTTTTTTATTCTTTCTGTAGGAGGAGCTGTAGGTTTTTACCTCATACTAAAGCAACGGATAGACCGAGCGTTGTATGTGTATGCAGCCGCTTCCATTGTTTTTTTAGTGAGTTTTTTTTACCTCATATTTCCACAGATTGATAAGCAAAATCCTGTTCAAAAAGGCTTGCCCGTATTAACAGAAAGTATTCCTGTGGTAGCTTATCGCGATTTTAACCCAGCCTTTGTTTTCGCCTTGCAATCTCGCATTCCGGTTTTGGTATCAACCGATGATAGTAACATGTTTGCGAAAAAGACTAAAGCATTTTATATACTCACACAAACCAGGCATCTAAAAGATTTGGAACAGTTGCCTACCACCATTCTCTTTCAAGGGAAGGATCTTTTCGAGAACCGAACGACCGTAATTTTAAAAGTAGATCAACCTTAATGTGATTTAAGCCGCAGCGCCTGTTTGTTTTCTTGGTTTAGGAAGTTGAAGCTTGCGATTCATCCACTGCGGTAACTGGCTATTTTCAAACACTTGCCATAAAACGTAAGTAGTAAAACAACCTATTAAAGCCCCGGCAGCAACATCAGGTAAAAAGTGTTGAGCCAAGTATACACGCGAGTAACCAACCAATAATGCTAACAGTAATGTAAGTAAGCCAATTGTTTTATTTCGCGAAAGTAGAGCAATGAAAAGCGCCACACAAAATGCAGTGGCTGTATGTCCTGAAGGAAATGAGTGTAAACTATGCACCGAAATACCATCGACAAAATGGATTGCGTCATCGCCTAAATATTTTCGTGGTCGTGCCACATCAGCAAAAAGTAAGCGCTTAAAAATACTGACCAGCAAGCCATGAACAATACACAAGGCGATACTCAATATGGCAAACCGAAATCGAATAAATAAACACGCAATAAGCACCGGAATAAAAATAAGTCCATCGCCCAAGTTGGTTATCGTTTTATAAAACACATCCAACAGCGGTGCGTGGTGGCCATTGATAAGCCGCACATCGTCACCTTTATCGAAGAATAATGACATCAAACAAAGGCTTATAATCACGAAAAGGTAGGGGATAGCTTCTTGCTTAATCGGCAAGATGGGTGCGGTTTGCTTCATGACCAAACCTACTCAGTGCCTGAGATTCCATGATTTCTACATCATAAAGCTTTTATTAGCAAAGAGCGAAAGCATTGTTAAGCTCTTAGCGTAGGCGTAACAATTTAATAAAAAGTGAAATTTTCAAAAAAAAGGCTTCCGTAGGCGGAAATTAACCCTATGCAAACGTGTTCTTAACAAAAAATTAAAAATGTAGATTGATTTTTTACCCGAGTGATGAAAAATCCGATAGATTTGAATTCATTAAAGACACAAACTACAACCACCTATGGCGCAATTACGATTTGAAGCTCTTAAAAAACTGAGCGAACGTCCCCGGGTTCATGTCGACCTACCCAACCCCAATGTTTCCAAATTCTTTGGAGAAAACGTGTTTGGTATGGAGCAGATGCGTGCCACCCTGGCTCCAGCTGTTTTCAAAAAAGTAAGTCAGGCAATCAAAAACCACGAAAAAATTGATGAAGTAACCGCAGATACGGTCGCATCGGCAGTAAAATCTTGGGCTATCAACAAAGGAGCTTCTCATTTTACCCATTGGTTCCAACCCATGACTGGCGGAACAGCCGAAAAACATGATTCGTTTTTTGATGCCATTTCTGGAATTGAAAAATTTAAGGGCAGTGAGTTGGTACAACAAGAGCCAGACGCCTCTTCATTCCCCAGTGGTGGTATTCGTACTACTTTTGAAGCCCGTGGTTACACAGCCTGGGATCCAACTTCGCCCATGTTTTTATATGGTAAAACACTTTGTATTCCTACCATTTATGTATCCTATACAGGTGAAACGCTAGATACGAAAGCACCTTTGCTCAGAGCGTTAAAAGCGGTTGATCTGGCAGCAACTAAGGTGTGTCAACTATTCGATAAAGACATTCAACATGTAGTAGCCTCATTAGGTGCTGAACAAGAATATTTTGTTGTTGATAAAGCCTTGTTTGAAGCTCGACCAGATTTAGTGATGGCGGGCAGATCAGTATTTGGTCATGCACCTGCACGCGGTCAGCAAATGGAAGATCATTACTTTGGCTCTATTCCTCCGCGTATTTACGACTACATGAAGGATTTTGAAATTGAAGCCTGGAAGTTGGGTATTCCGGTGAGAACTCGCCATAACGAAGTGGCTCCAAGCCAGTTTGAAGTTGCACCTTTATTTGAAGAAGCAAACGTAGCGAACGATCACAATCAATTAATGATGGATGTGATGTGGCGTGTAGCCGATCGTCATAACCTGAAAGTAATTTTCCATGAAAAACCTTTTGCCGGATTAAACGGAACAGGTAAACATAATAACTGGTCGTTGATTACCGATACTGGTGTAAATCTGTATGCACCCACCAGTAGCGCACGCGATAATTTAATGTTCTTAACATTTTTTGTGAACACCATTAAGGCCGTTCATGAGCATGCCGATTTATTACGCGCCAGTATTGCGAACGCAGGTAATGACTTCCGATTAGGTGCCAACGAAGCACCGCCAGCAATTATGTCGGTGTTTATTGGTTCGCAGATGACAGCCGTGTTGGATGAGTTAGAGAAAAACGGTAATGTAAAAATTGAGAAGGGCGATAACATGTACATGAAGCTCGGCATCGATCAGATACCTGAAATTATTTTAGATGCGACCGATCGTAACCGTACTTCGCCTTTTGCTTTTACCGGAAATAAATTTGAGTTTCGTGCTGTAGGTGGAAGCGACAATTGTGCTACACCAATGACGGTATTAAATGCTATCGTGGCAGATCAACTTACCAAGTTTCACGAAGCAGTAAGTAAGGAAATTGAGAAAGGTGATGAGAAACGTTTAGCCATTGTTAGTGTATTGAGACAATATATTAAAGAATCGAAAGATGTTCGTTTTGAAGGCGATGGCTATTCAGACGGATGGGTTGCGGAAGCTGAAAAGCGTAAGTTGGGTAATGTAAAAACAACAGTACGTGCGTTAGATGCTTACCTCACTAAAAAATCGATTGCCCTCTTCAAAGACCTTGACATCATGACGCACAAAGAAGTTGAGGCGCGTGTAGAGATTAGGTTGGAAGGATATATTAAGCGAGTTCAAATTGAAGCGCGTGTAATGGGCGATTTAGCAATCAATCACATCGTACCTACCGCTATCGCTTACCAAACTAAGTTAATAACTAATGCTAATGGGTTGAAAGGCTTAGGGGTTGATAATACAAACGTGTTACAAACTATTAAAGAGATATCTGGCCATATCGACATTATTAAAAATAATGTACGTGCCATGGTAGAGGAACGCAAGCGACTTAATAAAGTAGAAAATACTCACGAGCGTGCTCTCGGCTATTGCGATGATATTAAAGAAAAGTACTTTGAAGTTATTCGTGATTCGGTTGATAAACTGGAATTACTGGTAGATAACGAGGACTGGCCTTTAGTAAAATATCGCGAGTTACTGTTCTTACGTTAACACGTTGCAAATACATACCTGTAAACGAAAAGGCTGCCTATGATGGGCAGCCTTTTTTCTTTACGTCTTTGCGAGAAAGATACGATCTTCATGTCATTGTAAGTAATACTCTTAATTTCGAAGCGATCTGCATTTAGACCACCCAAACAACCGAAGCAATCTCAACTTATGGTGCACGATACTAAAGATCGTTTCATTGGACGTTCTATAATTTTAAGTGATTCAAATTATAAGGTATTCAGAATCTTTTTATACTGAGCTTGATCATGCAGAATCTCGATGGCTTTTTTTACATCGTTGTCATACTTAAAGCTGGCTTCAATGCCACCTTTCTCATAATGAAAGCGCGAAACAATTTCCTCTTCGAGCAACATTTTTATTTCGTCTTTGTAAAGCATTAACTCATTACGCTTACTTTCGGCAATGCGTGTAGTAATAGCATCAACCTGATTTTTTAATTCCGGAAAGTATTTTTCTTTTTTTGCTTCGGTAGTAAATTTTTCAAGTTCGTATTCCAAATACGATTTGTACGCATAGTTTCTATCTTTCATCCACGTTACAAATTGTTGGTAGCCATCATCTGATAAGGTAAACGTGCGGGCATTTGCAGGTTCTGTATTTTTGCTCACATATTGCGTAACAAAATCAAAGATGAATCCTTTTTCGTACAGCACTTGTGTGAGCAAGTGTGCTTCCATCGTTTCTGTTTTTATGTCAGGCTCAACACCACCTCCATCAAGCACTAATCGGCCATTAGGAGTTTTAAATGATTTCTTCAGTGAATCGGGAATAGAACCTACACTACCATCTTCTCTGCGGTGCTCATAATCCAATACCTGAATACATCTACCAGTTGGCGTATAATATTTAGCGGTGGTTACTTTTAATTGAGAGTTATACGATAGCGGTCTGCTTACTTGTACTAAACCTTTACCAAATGATTTCTCACCGATAACAATACCGCGATCATAGTCTTGTAATGTACCGGCAACAATTTCAGAAGCAGAAGCACTTCCACGATTAATAAGAACCGTAACTGGTATTTCGGTATCAACAGCGGCATTAAGCGTTTCGTAGCTTAAATTGTTTTCAGGTATTTTACCTTTGGTGCGCACTACTAATTTTCCTTTCGGAATAAAAATATTGCTGATGTTAACCGCTTCAATTAATAGTCCGCCTGGGTTACCACGTAAATCAAGGATTACACCTTTTGCGCCACGTTCTTTTAAAGCGATCAATGCATTCTTTACTTCTTTCGCAGCATCGGGTGTAAAATCAGAAAGTTGAATAAATGCAATATCGGTATCAACCATCCCCGAATAAGGTACATTATGGAGTTTTATTTTTTCACGTTTAAATTCTAACCGAATGGGTTGCTCCACGCCATATCGTTTTACCGTTAACGAAACGGGAGTACCTACTTGTCCTTTCATTAATTGAGAAGATGCTTCGCGCGATAATGTAGCTATAGCGATATCATTAATTTTAACAACCTCATCGCCAATCTTTAATCCACCCTTTTGTGCTTCATAACCTTCCATGATCATAGTTATTACTGTGCGCTTTCCAATTTCGCGAGTCACTGCACCAATACCTCCGTATTGTCCGGTATTGAGGGTTCTATAATCTTCTACTTCATCTTCGGGAATGTAGTTGGTGTACGGATCGAGGGAGTTCAGCATAGCATCAATGCCGGTACGCACCAAACGATTCGGGTTTACCTCATCGACATACAGTGCATTAACTTCTTTAAAAAGTGTAGCGAAGATGTCGAGGTTCTTGGCGATTTCGAAATAGCGTTCGACTGGTGTGCTAAATGATAACGCAAGAAATAATGCGGCAACAACAGCGGAGGATATGATGAGTTTTTTTATTCGAAGCATAGAAGCGTATTAAAACAAGATTAATTTTTGTGTGAAGTAAGTGAAACGTATAACTAAAACGCTTATTGGATAAAAAGGCGCTCACTTATTAAACGATTGGAAAATTACGCATTTCGAAGGTCTTAATCTTGTGGAGAGTGGTTGATTTTGGTACATGCATTACCACCAAGGCAGTAACCATTCTAGCTTTTCGTCCAGGCATTTCGGATAAAGCGGAGCCAATTTCCATGCATGACGTTTTCAATGTCTTCCTCACGATAACCGCGTTTAGAAAGCAGTAGAGGCAGTTTTTGCAAATCAGCAATGGTTTCGATATCAGCCGGAGACTGTTCTTTTCCGAATGCGCCATCCAGATCTGATCCAATAGCAATGTGTCTGGAATTACCAGCCAGTTGGCAAATATGATCCATGTGATCGATTAGCCTATCTAGTGTAAGGTTCATGCCACCAGGTGTAGAAGTTCCTTTTTGCCAGTTGGGTATTAACATCCAGGCATCCATTACCCCGCCAATAACGGCACCACGATCAATTAATGCGTTAAGTTGATCGTCACTGAGCTGACGGTTATGGTTAACCAACGCCCGACAATTATGATGACTTGCCCAAACCGATCCGTTAAAATTATTCAGTACTTCCCAGAAACTGTCATCGCATAAATGTGTGGCATCCAAAATAATATTCAATCGTTCAATTTCTTGGAGCAGCTCTCTTCCTAATTTACCAATACCTCCCGTAGCATTTGTTCCTTGTGCATATCGACCTGGTCCGTAATGAGCCGGGCCAATTGCGCGCAGCCCATATTGATAAGCACGTTCCAAATAACTAGGATTAACTATTGAATCAGCGCCTTCTAAACTGAGTAAGTAACCAATGGGTTTGTTCGTGTTTGGAGTACCATCATTCCAGTACGCTACATGTTTCTCTAATTTTTCCAACGAATCGATAAGTACCAGTTCATTTGCTTCTTCCATGGTATAGTACCAGGCGCGTTGTGCTTGTGTATGTGCCCATGCTTGTTCGGGCGAATGCCAACCGGGCAACGGATTATCCAGCGAAACATAGCGGGCAATTTGTGTAGCAACTACCAACCCAATATTGCCTTTGCGTAGTTCATCAAAACAGACTACACCATTACCTCGGTCGGGTTTATCATTCATATTTTTTTCACGATCGCGAATTTCCTGAATGGGTCTGCGTAAATCGCGATTCCATTCCATCGCATTCATGCTGAGATCAAGGTGGGCATCGACAATAAACATAAAGAAGTAAGGGTTGACTGTTAGATTGAAATTTTTCGATTTCGAGCGAGCATTTGCCAGGAACCTGTATCGCGATGGTTTTCGACTACTACTACGTTATCGTGTAGTGCTACCGTTGGGCATACATGGTACGGCACACCATACAATACTTCGCCTACGCTCCAGTCTCGTCCATCGGTTATGGTAAAAATCATGTGTTCTTCGCTTTGTCCGGTCGGTTCCAGTGCGGGTGCATTCAAAAACTGAATTCGATTTATGAGTGGATTCTCGGAAGCAACAGCCTTGTGACCGAGATCAATGCACAAGGTAGTAGGAGTAGGGCGGGAAATAACACGCGTTAAAATAATGGCTGCAAAATGATACTGTTGTTCTTGAAGGATGGATGCGTAACCATAGTCCCAATAAACAAACGTACCCGGACTGCATTCTATATTTTTGCGTTTGGCATGAATGGAATAAGTAGGAGTTCCGCCAGCCACGATAGTCAGTATTTTACTATACTCTTTTTCAATTCGATGTTGAAGTTTTTCTACAGGAGCAAAGGCTTCGTTACAGCGCTGTGCACGTAACTCAAAATCCACATCGCGCAAATGACCATCGTAGGCATGCAGTCCAATAACATGTAAACCTTCCAAGATTTCACATGCAGCGAAGAGGGTAAATGCATTTTCAGGAATAATTCCTGTGCGGTTCATTCCTACATTGAGGTCGATGTAGGTTAGCACGGTGAAGTTATTCTCTACACCGAGTTGTGCAAGTGCGTTGGCGATTGGGAATGAATCGATTAAGCATGCGAAGGTTGTTGATGGAAATTTTTTTATGAGTTCAATAAATCGATTGGCTTTAGGTCCTACGGGTTGATACGCCAATAAAATATCAGTGACACCAGCATTGGCCAGCATTTCTGCTTCGGCAATAGTAGCACACTTAAATTTTTTAATCCCTGCTGCTAACAACATGGCCGTTACCTCAGCCGACTTATGTGTTTTTACATGTGGTCGCAGCCGCGAGATATCATCGATAT
Source organism: uncultured Chryseolinea sp. (assembly GCA_964397805.1). GTDB lineage: Bacteria > Bacteroidota > Bacteroidia > Cytophagales > Cyclobacteriaceae > Chryseolinea. The sequence continues at coordinate 18,686 of CAYNKN010000010.1, forward strand.
GATCGATGAGTAATTGGATGTTAATTTTTATTTGAGCTGGATAGACCATCAGTGCAGGTGTATCCAAGGCGTCTACAGTATCTACCGTATACCACTCACGTTGCGTGTTCATCTCAGGCTAATTCAAATACAGCTTCAATTTCTACAGGTATGTTATCGGGTAAAGAACTCATGCCTACAGCACTGCGTACACCTACACCGTTGTCTTCGCCCCATACTTGTGCAAAAAGTTCGCTACAGCCATTAATTACATACGGGTGTCGCTCAAATTCTGGGATACAATTAACCATCCCCATTACTTTTATTACGCGTTTAATTTTATCTAAGCTACCCAGATTTTTTCGTAGGGTAGATAAGATCGCCAGCCCTACTTGTTGAGCGGCATCTTTGGCCTCTTCGCGTGTGATGTCTTTTCCTACTCTTCCGGTAATTAAACTTCCGTCTTCTTTTACGGTTCCATGTCCGGAAACGTAAACAAATTTATCCACGATTAAAAAGGGTTTATAAACACCCAATGGTGTTGGGGGTGGCGGCAAGGTAAGTCCTAGTTCGATAAATCGTTGGTCGGGTGATGTAGCCATAAAATATGTGGTGAAATGTTTGTTGCAGTATGTGTTATTATGGTTGTTGTTTAATTATTCAGTAAAGTTAGTATAGAAAAAAAATGCAATATGCTTCCCCCCAAAACAAAGAGGTGCCAAACACTGTGATTGTATTTTACATTATCGCGAATAAAGAAAATTGTGCCAAGGGTGTACGATACACCACCAGCTACTAATAATAAAAATCCATGGAATGAGATAGCATTAAACAACGGTTTAATCACCATAAGAATAATCCAGCCCATGGATACATATAAAATAGTTGATAATAATACACGCTTTCCTACGGCAATTGATTTAAGTATTGCACCGAGTATCGCGCAGCTCCACACAATACCAAATACAGTCCAGCCGATCCAACCTCGTAAGGCAGTTAAGCAAAAGGGCGTATAAGTACCTGCAATAAGTAAGTAGATAGAAATGTGATCGAATTTATGAAACAACTTTCTTGCTCGTGTGCGGGCAAGACTATGGTATAACGTGGAGGAGAAATAAAGTAGTACTAAGGTTGATCCGTAAATGGAGAAACTCACCACATGCCAAATCGTTCCTTGATGGACAGCCAATACAACAAGTACGACTAGCGAGGCAATAGCCAACACGGCACCGATACCATGTGTAATGGCATTGGCTACTTCTTCTTTTGTGGAGTATTCGCGTTTTGGTTTTTTATCGGACATACTACTTCGTAAAGTAAGCGTTATAGTTGAGTCTGCTTTTCAACTGAAAAATGTACAGCTATTTTATTACTGTCTGTATAAAGGTAACCTTTCAAACAGATAAGCTGTTAACTTCATGAAGTTAGGTAGGGTTCATCAATAATTTTTTTTCTACAGTACAGCTTGCAGCAGCATAACTCCAGCTAGTCCGCATACAGCAACAATGGTTTCCATGAGTGACCACGATCGAATTGTATCTTTAATACTCAGGTTAAAATATTCTTTAAAGAGCCAAAAGCCGGCATCGTTAACGTGCGAGAACATTAAACTTCCGGCACCAATGGCGAGTACCATTAAGTTTGGGTTTACATCGGGTCGCGACATAAGGGGCATAATAATTCCTGCTGCGGTTAAACCCGCTACGGTAGCAGAACCTACACAAACCCGAATAATGCAAGCGATACCCCAGCCAAGTACAAGCGGATGCATATCTAAATTATTCAGGAGTAATCCAATTTCATCGCTAACACCACTATCGATTAGTATTTGTTTAAGTGCGCCTGCACCACTCATAATTAATAGTAACATGGCAATATCTTTAACCGCATCGCCATAGGTGTCCATAATTTTTTTGATGGGCGTTTGGTTACGTATCCCCAATGTATAGGTGGCAATACCTAACGACAAAATCATAACGATAGCGGGATCACTAAAAAATAATAATGTTGTTTTAGTATAGCCATCTTCGGCAATCCATGCACTAAGTATAGTAGTAAACCCCAACAGCAATACTGGAAGTAGTGCAGAGAAAATACTGTTGCCCAAACCAGGTAGTTTGCTTTCGGGTATAGGCTCTGCTGTAAATGTTTTTAGTAACGGAGCATGAATATGTTTCAGTGTTTTTGAAAAAATGGGTCCCGCTATAATTACAGTGGGTATGGCTATAATGATTCCGTAGAACAACGTTTTACCCATGTCGGCATTAAACTGACCTACTAATGCAGCAGGCGAAGGATGAGGCGGCAAAAATCCATGCGTAACAGAAAGCGCAGCCAGCATTGGTAAACCAATGTACACGGCTGGTAATTTGTATTTATACACTACCGAAAAAATTAATGGGATTACTAATACAAAACCTACATTATAAAATAGCGGAATACCAATTATAAATCCGGTAACCATGAGTGCCCATTGAATATAGCGTTCTCCAAAAAGCTTCATCATACCAGCAGCGATTTGCTGTGCCGCGCCACTATCGGCTGCGAGTTTGCCTAACATGGCGCCACACACAACAACAATAACGAGCGATCCCAACATATCGCCAATACCTTTTTGTATGGAGTTCGTTATTTGGGTTACTTCAATGCCTAACAGTAGCCCGGCCAGAATAGAAATGAGTAAGAACGCTAAAAAGGCGTTGACCTTAAACTGAGTAATGAGTAGAATGAGAAGGGCAATGCAAATGGAGATAATAATGAGCGACATTGTGTAGGGTTA